>CAZDLH010000064.1:0-9399 GCA_964505925.1 uncultured Burkholderiales bacterium | reverse complement strand
AGAACTCTAGGCGAATCTTCAACCCTGAGAATATCACGGTAGAGCTTCTCGGCGTAAACCGGATTTTCGTACGGATTCACGCGGTCAGCGATATCGAGAAACATCGGCACGATCTGGGACTTCAGATTGTCTCGTTGGGAGCTGTGCGCCCGGAGTACGTCATCGATGGAGAATCGTTGCAAAACCTCTTCTTGCAGAGCCGCATACTCCTCCGAATCCCCTCGCTTATCGGCCAGCAAGAGCAGGCTGTGGTAGACCGAAGGGTAGTTGTATCGGTCCTGGTGTAGAGCCCTGCGATAGAGCTCCTCAGCTTGCTCCCACCGGCCCTCGCGGTAAGTGAACTCCCCTGCTAGAAAGTACAGCTCGGTCGAGCCGGAGCCTCGGGCCAGCGCTCGTTCGACGATCGGCTCTATGACCGGGGTCTGCGCCTGGATCTCCATCCCCGCCCGAATCGCGGTCGTGTTCGCCCGCTGCCAGAACGGTAGGGCCTCGGAGATCCGGGCCGCCGTCGCGAAGGCAGCCTGGGGTGAGGCCGACATCCGGGCTCGCTCGAGGGCCACCTCGTAGAGCGAGAGCCTGCAGAGCAGTCCCATCGAGAGCGCGAGAAACGCCCGGACCGGAACCGAAATCGGAGATCCCCCGTCGCGGTCCGAGAGAGGCTCCTCGGTCGAAAAGAGCAGCCCAGCAACGCAGGCCCACGCGATCCACAAGGTGGCGAAGTGATAGCCCACCTCGATCTGCGAGTAGGTCAAAGAGAAGACTAAGCCGACGAACGCACCTTGGGCCACAGGACTGCCTTCGGTATGGGCAGCGAGAAGTCGGCCTCGATTCAGCCAGATGAAAGCCAGAGTCAGCACCACCATGACCGCCCCGAAGTCCGAAAACAGCTCTAGAAAGAGTGAATGGGTAGAGTCGCTCACGAAGATCACTTTGGTCTGGTATCGAGGATAGACATCCCCGAACCGACCGGGACCGGTCCCCGTCAAAGGGTCGTCTACCAGCATGGATAGCGATGCCCCCCAAAAATGAAGCCGAGCTAGCGCCGACTCGTCGGCCTCCTGCAGACTGGAGAGCCTGGTCTCCGCAGTGCCGAAGATCCCTGGAGACGGACGCAACGTCTCGGTGCCGACCACCCACAGCGCCGCTAGGCCCACCACCGCAGCCAGCGCCTTTAGCCTCCCCAGCCGGCCCTTATCTCTCCACACCTGAAGCGCGCAGGGCAGACCGAGCAAGAGCGCCAGAAGTAGTCCCAACTGCCCCAAACTCAAGCTTCCGCGAGCCGCCCAGAGCAGCGCGATGATCAAAACGTGATAGGTCACCCACCCGGCAGCCTCCCCGGAGGTGGAGCGGACCCGAAGGAATCGAAAGGCGTAAGCCAAGACGAACACCGACAGCAGCCAGGCCCCTCGGGAGCCACTCAGGATCAGCGCCGCCAAAAGGAGGCTGCTACTCGAGATCCCGTACACCCTCTCTGGAAGGTCCTCCGACAGAGCCGCCGTCAGGGAGAGCCCTAAAAGAAGAAGACACCAAGTGGCCAGGCCCGCAGGCAAGATCAGTCCTCCGGTGGCCTGCTCGGGTGCTGTCGGGGCAAAGAGCGGGATCAGCGCCCACATGGTCATAAGTAGAGCGGGGAGATGGACGCCCCAGATCCAGACCGCTCTAGAACGAGCGCTGAGCCACGCGCGCACAGTCTCGGAACTCGAGATCGCTGCGCTAGCCAGATACACGAGTCCGGCCGCTAAGAACTGCTGAAAGAAGAGCGCGCTCTGAAACGGATCCGTGGAGAAGGCGCAAGACAGCACCCCCAACCCTGCTCCCGCACCTAGGATCCCTAAGAGGGAGGTCGGCAGGCGGCGAAGGTTTTCGGCTCCGACCGAAATCGCCGCCCCCAGCCCCAGCAGAAGAAGAACGCTTCTGGCCGCGTCGCTATAGCCCGCCGCCAGGCCGGGAAGGCCCAGCAGGTTCATGAAAGGCGCCACCAGCAGCGGAAAAAGCCAGCTCAGCCCCAGGAAGGTGAGAGCGCTGCGAGCCCGCCATCCCAGAGTTCGCGTTGACGGAGGGTCGGTAGGCGAGGGTGCATCACCTTTGCGAGCATCCCCATCGCACCCCATGTCAGGTCCGTTCTTCGCCACCGGGCACCTACTTTTTCGGTTCTGCTTCTGGGTCGCCTTCAGTCGGCTCCGGCGCCTTCGGCATCTCCTCGCTAGCTAGGTTTTCATCGGAACGTTTCTCGTAACTATCTAAGAACGAGATAAAGTCGCCCTTTAGAACCGCCGAGATCGGTCGGGTGAACTCGAGACGCTCGCACAAGATCTGGATCACGGCCGTGATGGGCACGGCCAGTAGTGCGCCTACCCCTCCCCAGAGTGAAGCCCAGATCGCCAAGGACAGCAGTAGGGCCACCGGCGACAGGTTGAGGGTGTCGCCCATCAGTTTCGGCTCTATGATATTTCCGATCACGAACTGAAAGAACGCCGGAACGAAGACCGCGGCCAACCCCACCCCGAGCGTCATACCCGGCGTGACCAAGATAATGGGGATCGGCAGCAAGGTCGCGATGATCGAGCCGACGCTGGGAATGAAGTTGAGCACGAACACCAACAGTCCGAATACGAAGGCAAGCTCGATCCCCAAGAGATAGAGAACGGTCCCCACGATGGTCCCGATGGCCAACGAGATGGCCGTCTTCATCTGCAGATAGTTCTTCACTTTCCGGTCGATGTCGTGAAGAACACCGGGCAACGGCTCTCCGCTCGGGTGACTCCCCAACAGCATGAACAGCAAGAAGATCAAAACCACGGTAGACTGGCTCAGCATATAGATGATGCTGTTCGTCAAGACCTTAACGAAGGTCCCCAGACTCGCTCCGAAGTGGTCGATCTGTCTTTGAACCAGCACGCGGAACCGATCTTCGAACATCGGCAACTTCTCGAGAGCCGCGTTCAAGTACTCGTCGAGTTGAGTGACGAACATAGCTGAGCTTCGGAGCAGTGGGGTCACCGAGTTGGTGATCAGTGCGGAAGTCAGAAACAGCATAGCCACAGCCAGTAGAAGGGTAGCCGCGATCGATAAAAGGTGCGGGATCCGGCACCTCAACGTGAGAAACGAAACCACCGGGGCGAAGAGCTGGTAGAAGAGTACGGCTAGAACGAACGGAATCAAGATCGCTCTGAGCCAGTAGGCGGCAGCGCCGGCCAGTATCGCAGTGATGAGCAACAAGCAGGCGGTCTGTAGCCGCCGTTCGAGCTCCCGGTTTTTGGTCCTCTGGATCACTCCCGGACCTTTCCTGGCTCGACCTCGGCTTCCTTCGGCGGCCTCCTTTTGGCGAAGAGGAGCCGGTAGATCAGTAGGCCGGACCCTAGTGTGGCTAAGGTAGCGAGACCCCCCTCAGGATTCAAGCGTACGGAGGCCACGCAGGCGACACCGGTGAGCAGTATGTAGAAAAGCGGAAAGATGAGCAAAGGGCGCTGCTCTTTAGGTAGACGGAAGCAGCAAGCCACCGCCGTCGCAGAGCTGAGCCCCAGCGTGAGGCTCAGGTAGCCCAGCTGGGAGCGGAGATCCGACCACAGCGTCATGATCACGGCAAGGGTGCATTGAACGGCCGCTGCTTGCCCGAGGCTCATCCTCGGCAGAAAGCCGTCGCGTCCCATCTTCTCGAGAACGCGCGGCCCAGCCACCGCGATCCCCGACAACAGAGTGAACAGCGAAAGGAGCACCAGAGCCTGCACCGCACCCGCCAACACAGGTCCGCCCAGGGCCTCGGCGGAGACTAGAGCCACTTCGGGGACCCCCGCCAGCGAATCCACCGGGGCAGAGTAGAGAAAGACCACATTGATAGCTAGATAGAGAACCGACGTGATGAGGGTGCCCAGCAAGAGCGCCCGGGGGATATCCCGTTGAGGGTCCCTGCACTCTTCGGCGACGTAGACCGCCGAGTTGTAGCCGGTGAAAGAGAGCGAGACCCAGAGCACGCTCATCGGCCAGACCCAAAAGCTGGTGGCGGTCGTTCCCGAGGGGCCGATCTCGTCAGGCAAAAGCCAGAAGCCGAGCCCGATGAACACCAGCATAAAAGCCGCTTTAGCGAAAACCGTCAGGTTCTGTAGCCAGGTGCCGAGCCGAACGAGAAACCCCTGGGTCACGGCCAGCCCGATGAGTATCCCTACGGCTAAGAAGGTGGCCAGCTGAGGCCGGTCCGGCATATTCAGATAGCGAGCGAAGGCCAAGGCGGCGAAAGCCTGTGCTCCGGCGAACCCCGCCAACAAGGAGATCCAACCTGCGATGAAACCGAGCGCGGGGTGCAAGAGCCGCGAGAGGTACAGATACTCCCCTCCCGACTGGGGAAGGGCTCGGGCTAGAGCCCCGAAGGAGACCGCTCCCGAGAGCGCCATCAGCGAGGCTACCCCCCACACCGCCAAGACCCCCTCCCTGCTACCGACGTCGGCGAGGGTGAACCCCGAGGTAGCGTAGATCCCCGCACCGATAGTGTTGGCCACCACTAGGCAGACGAGGCTGGCTAGCCCGAAGCGGTTCTCGGCACCGGAGGTAATGCTCAGACCTCTTCTCCCTTTCGATCGCAAAGCAGGAAGAGCGGAGCCCTTGCGGCCAAACCGACCAGAGTGAGAAGAGATTGCAGGGGAGTTGACATGACCGAAGGTTCCTTCCGCACAGCTAGGGTTCGCCCTTGAACTCTCAAGATCCGCCTTTCTGGGAACCCCGGCGGCAGCAGCGAATGCTGGGGCCCTTCCAGCGAGTGAAGGCCGTTTTGTGGCAGCGCTCGCTCGCCCTCTACGAGCGGTGGCACCTCGGCTCCACCGACTGGTACCCGAAGCTAAAGCGAGAGCACCGCCGGAGCTTTGCGGGGATCGACCCCCACGCCGTGGAGCGGTTGGAAAGCCCGGACGATATCTTCGGCGAGACCCCCATGCTCACCGTGTATCATATGCTGCGGTGGATCGATGCTGCTGTATCGCCACTCCCGGAGCCGTTCGTCGATCTGGGCTCCGGCCGGGGGCTCCCTAGCCTAACGGCAGCCAGTCTAGGATACTCCGCGGTGGGCTACGAGCGGGAAGCCTCCTGGGTCGAGCGAGCTCAAACCGTGGCGGACCGCTTGGCTCTCAAAGCCCGCTTTGAGGCCGTCGATCTCACGACCGCTCGGTGGCCCGAATCGGGAACCTTCTACGCGACCACTACGAGCTGGACCCCAGAGCAAAAGTCCGCTCTGTTCGAGCGCCTGGCCGAAGAAGGGGGCCCGCGGGTAGCGATTCTTCTGGATGCCCCGCCACTAGACCGCGGCTTCCGCCACCTCTGGAGCCGCACCGTACCGGTCGACTGGGGGCGGGCCCAGGCCGAACTGTGGTACCGCGAGAGCCGGGGCCCAAACCCCTCGAGCTGAGCTCGCTCCTCACCCCGGGCGTCTCGCCCCCCTCGTCCGCCTTGAAAACAAAGACCTAAGCAAGGAGGAAGCGCAGAGGTCCTGACGGATTGCTCTGATAGGAGGGGCTGTCTAAATCTATGCCACACGTGAAACGATACTCTGCTTGGACCCTAGCTCTAGGGGCCGTCTTAGCTTGCCAGCTCCTCGGCGGTTGCCGCGAACAGCCCAGCCCTGATGCGACCCCCGGCCAATCCGTAAGCCACACGACCTCCGAAGCCCCGGTAGCCCCGGTAACCCCGCTAACGGATGAGAGGCTCTCCCTCGAGGATGGCGCTGAGCTCATGGCTGCGGTCGAGCGCTCCTTCGAGACCAAGCCGCCGGAAGCTATGGCCAGCTACGAAGAGCTAGCCACCTTCGTGGAGACCGCCCAAGAAGAGATGTCGAACCTGCCCGAAGACGAGCAGGAGCGACACCAAGCGATCTTAGACCGGCTCGTACCTGGGCTGCAAGAGTTCGCCGGCAAGCCGGCCTACGCCCCGACCGGGGAGCTCAACCTGGGCAACAGAACCCTGGACTACCGCGCGCTGCGCGACCTCATCATGCTCGCCATGGAGCCGGCAGACCAGCTCTGGGCCTCCGGTCAAAAAGCGGAAGCCCTGCAGCTGGTGGAGCTCCCGTTAGCCTTGGCCCACGCTATGCAGCAGCACCCCGAGTCGGTCAGTGTCCACCTCTTCTCCGCATCGTACGCAGGGCTATCGCTGGCTCAGATCGATCGATGGCTCAACGAGGGCCCGCTCGACCCAGAGGAGCTGCAGACTCTCTCGGAGGTGTTGGCCCGGTACCGCCCTAGCCTGTCCCATCTCGAGCAGACCGTCAGCCTCGACTTCGCCCAGATCGCCAACTCCTTAGCCGACGACGAGCTCCGAGCCAAGCTGAGACTGGGTCTCGTCAGCGATGAGCAGCTGGCGCGGTGGAACGAGGAGCTGCAACAGATCCATCTCAAGGCCGTGGAGCTGTACCGCTCGCCCAAGCTGGAGATAGACCCGTTCAACGACGCGGTGCGCTCCGTCTCCCCCCAGCTTCAAGGGCTGATCATCGACTACCCGGAGGTGCTGACCATGCAGCGCCGCTGGTACGCCCTCTATCTGGCCACCGAAATCGTGCTCGGACTCGAGCGAGGCCGCGGTCCGGACGGCTCGCCGCCCTCGGTCGCCGACGTGGCCGATTCGGTCTTCGCCGACGATCCGACCGTGCCGCAGCACCTGAGCATCTTTCTTGAAGCTAAGACCGCCGACGGTCGAGTCGAGCTGTACGGCCAGCCCGACATGTTTCACCTGATCTCGCCGGAGGGCGGGCTGCCCTTCTATCTACGATAGGCTCGAAGCCCCGAGCGTCTCGAGGAAGCGGCGGCTACGGCGTGGCTACATCATCAGGCGAGCGCGGTGGAGATACTCGATCAAGACGGTCTCAGGCTCCGTCTCGTACTGCTGCTTGAGCATCTTTTCACACTCGTGATACTGATCGATGGCCGCCTCCGGACGCCCACCGTCGATGAAGGCCTTCATCGCCAGTAGATGGGCCTCTTGCCTGGCCGGCTCAAGCTCCAACACTTTGCGGGCGGCCTCCACCGCTTCTTTGTGGTCGCCGCTCTTATGGTGTAGTTCGGCCAGCAGCAGCGCTCCGTCGGCCGTCTGCCGTTCTAGGTCCCGGCGGCGGCGCAGCGCCCAATCCAGATAACAGCCCTCGAGGTACGGCCCCCGGTAGAGCTCTAGGGCGGCTTGAAGGTCGGCCTTGGCTCGGGTTTCGTCTCCCGCGTCCATAGCCGCCTGGGAGGCTGCGAAGTGCTTCTCTAAAACGTTCACATCGTGCCAGACAGAGATATTCGGATTCGTTCGCAGCGTCTCTCCCACCCGCTCTATGACGTCGGCTTGGAACCCTAGACCCTTAAAGAGCCTTCTGATGGCCGAGGTAGACCAGTAGAGCCCTTTCTTGTCCGGGGTTTCGGTCTCGGTCCAGAGGGCATCGAGCAGCAGCTCTTCGTGGGAGGCCCGGCCCCACTCGTAGCCCAAGTAGGCGAAGAGGTAGCGGGTGCGCTGGGTACGCCAGGCCCGATCCGGGATAGTCTCTCCGCCGCACTGCACCTCGAAGGGGCCCAGAGAAGAGATCCTGACCAGCGAGGGCGCGGCTAGCGCCTCTACTCTTACGGTGAGCTTCTTGGCGATCTCTCGAACTTCGGCTTGGGAGTCCTGGCTCAGTAGCTTCCAGACCGACTCCGGCAGCTGAGTCTGCTCCCGGCTGAGGGTCTTCACCAGACGTAGACGCTGCTCCGGCTCTAGGAGCTGCTCCTCGAGCAGGCGGGCGAAAAGCCGGGGGAGATGGTTCAGCAAGCGGCCTAGGAAACCGGGTAGGGGATGCTTCTCCAGCGTCTCCAAAAGTGCGGGTACGAACCACAGAGCGTGCTTGGTGATGTCTCGGCTGAGCGACGGCGAAAGCAGGCGTCGCCCGATCGCCTTCCAGCGCTCGGCGTCCACCGGCTCGCCCTCTGCGATCAGCGCTACCGCCGACAACGCTACGGCATCAGAAAAGCCGAACTTGATCAGCGAGGGCACCGCTCGGCGCAGCAGGATCCGAGCGCCCGGATCCCCGATCTGCCGTAGCAGGAGCCCCCCGTGATAGTCGGTCAGGCACGCTCGAAAGCGCCCCACCGAAGCGGCGGTCTCCACCGCCTGAGCCACTCGAGTACGAGCTTTTTCTACTTCGCCCCTGGCTACAGCCAAACGCGCGAGCCCCAGCTTGGCTTCCACTTCGGCTTCCGCCTCCGGGTTGCTCGCTAGGAGTTCCCGGTAGCCCGCCTCGGCACCCGTGCGGTCCCCCGCTCGTTCCAGGGCTTGGGCGATAGCCAGAAAGCTCTCGCTCTTCGGAGGCCGTTTGTCGCTACCGCTGCTGTACGCCTTGGCGTCCCCGCCTCCGCCCGATTCCCACAAAGCGACCAGCTCCCGGTCTAGCCCGGCGGTCTTGAGATCGCTATTCTCCACGACGGCTCTAGCTAGACGGGTGATCCGGGCCTCCAGCGGGGGCCTGGGCTCCTCGTCGGCGGCCTTCTCATAGTGAGCCAGCGCTTCGCTCAGCGAGGCCAGCTTAGAGCTTTCCACCAAAGACTTGCGGAGACCGCCTACGTGAGGGTCGGGTAGCACCGCCAGAGCCGAGGCCGCGGCCACTTGCCGGAGAACCCCAGACTCGAGACCGGCCGCAGCGCCCAGCCGCATGGCCACCTCCCGAGCCTTCCGCACCTTCTCGGCCTGTCCGGGCAGCGGATCGCTGGAATAGGCCTCACATAGGTGCTGGAGAAGACTCATCAGTACCGTCGTCTCCTCTTGGACGACATTGCGCTCTTTCTGGCTCTGCCGGCGCTTATGGAGCTGCTGCTGCACCAGTTCCAGAAAGCGCTGGGTTTCGAACGGTTTACGTAGGAATCCGCCCACACCAAGCTTCTCTGCTCTGGCGTCGTCCTCTAAAGACGAGTAGCCCGATACCAGTAGGGTGCCCACTTCCGGCTGATCTTTGCGGGCCTGGTTGAGCACTTCGATCCCGTCGGGGCCGTCCACTCGTACGTCGGCAACGATCAGATCGAAATTCTCTTTAGCCGCCGCCTCGATAGCCTGAAAGCCCGTCTCGACCGCCGTCACGTCGTAGTCCTGATAGGACAGGATCTGATCGAGGATGGCCCTCATCTCAGGGTCATCTTCCAGCAGAAGAATCTTGGCTCTTTGGGGCTCCATGGTTTAGGTTCTGTTTTCGCTAACAGCCGAGATCCCTTTGGGAGCCTTAGGAAGGATAATCTGAAAGTGGGTTCCCCCCTGCTCTGGGTCTAAGAGCTGAAGGTCTCCTCCAGAGTTTTGAAGGTTGCGTCTACTCAGGGCTAGCCCGAGCCCGTTCCCTTGGCCGATCTTCTTGGTGGTGAAGAACGGTTCGAAGATCCGACTGCGCAGATCGGCGGGGATCCCAGGTCCAGAATCCGAGACCGT
>CAZDLH010000063.1:0-9433 GCA_964505925.1 uncultured Burkholderiales bacterium | reverse complement strand
AGCCGACCGAACGGGAGGAGAACCCGGACTATTCGTGGTCGGTGTGCTCGTGGTCGTCGTGGTGGTGGTCGTGGTCGTGCTCGTCGGTGCCCAGCGGCCAGGCGATCGCGGTCTGCTCATACAGACTGCTTCGGACTTCGAGCCTTTCTACGGTCGCTCGGAGCGAGCTGGCTCCTATTAGCTGCTCGGAGGTGGCTTGGAAACGCGAGGTGTCGTCAGCGGTTTCGCCGGTGAGCGAATCTTCGACGGGCTCGAGAGTGAGCTCCATCTCGACCGGCTCACTGATGGAGAGCTTGAGTCCCTCTGGCTGGATGATCCTCATTCCGGGGGCCGCCCTGCCATCGAGAACGTAGACCACTAACTGACCGTTCTCCGGATCGAGTAGGACCTCGAGATGCGCGAATTCGTCGGTCAGGCCGTTGAGGGCTCCTCCGTGGGGAGCGACGTGATCTTCATGATGATCGTGATCCGATGAGGCTGCCGGTGACGCTGAAGTCTCCTTGGCGGTATCGGATGTAGGCGCTTGAGCGGTCTGGGTACATCCCCCCAGCAGCAGAAGTCCCAAAGCCAAGGCCGGGACCGATCGGCGCATTTTGTAGAGCGTCTCTTTGAGCGTTATCTTCATTCGTATCCTCCTTCTGGATCGAGCTGTTGACTCAGATCCTGTCGATACACTCTCCAGCCGGGGACCGCTCCGGCCATCGCACCGATGACCGCGGCTACCATTAAGAGTACGGGGGCTTCGCTGGGGAGAGACCAGATATCGAGAGATAATCCCGTCGCGGACCGAACCCAGGTCGAAGCGCCCCATGACAGTGCAACGCTAAGTGGTACGGCTAGGGCCGCGCCAACCCCTGTCGTTAGAGCCCCTTCCCCAGCCAAAAGGAGAAACAGACTCCGCCGGGGGAGCCCGAGGGTTCTCAGTAGTGCGTAGTCTTTGCGCCGCAGCTCCGACGCCACGCTCAGCGATGCCAGGATGGCTCCTGAGGCGACCAGGACGGTCACCCCAGCGAACAGCGAGAGCAGTTGATGAGCCCAGCCGAGACGATCGAAGATCTGGGCGATCTCCCGGGCGACCGGGAACGCCAGGGTGGCGTCCCGACCGAGTCTATTGACTCTCTGGGCTAGGCTCATCCCGCGCTGAGGGCTATCGAACTCAAGGAGGACGGCGCTCACCTCCTTAGCTTCGTCGGGTATGGGGACCCCTGCCTCGGGAGTGTACTCTTGGCCGTCGCCCCGGAGCAGGTGTCCATCCATGCGCCACACCCCTTCCAGCGGAATCCAGATGACGCGGTCGATGGGGGAGTTAGTCGGAGCTAGGACCCCTACCACGAGATACTCGGTACCGTGGCTATGCCCACCTTCGGAGAGGCCGTGGGTCGGTTGAAAAACACTTGCCGGCCGAAGGGCGGGCAAGGCGCGAGCCACCTCTGCGCCTATTACGGCTTCCCGGAGCGCGGGGTCGAAAAGTCGGCCTTCGACCACCCTCGGCTGGGGACCAGTGGCGGGCGGGGCGCTCAGAAGCTCGGGCACCGTGCCGACCACCCGGAAGCCGCGATAGCTGTCGCCAACAGCGATCGGGTAGGCGCGCTTCACGCCCCGCTCTGCGGCGATGGTCCGATAGAGACTCCAGGGGATATTCCCGGGGGAGGTCTCAAGATGAAATAGGCTGTTGAGGACGAGCTGGAGCGGGCTCCCCCTGGCTCCAAGAACCGCGTTATAGCCGCCGGTTCCGTTCAGGAAGGCTTCTTTGGCTTGGCTCCTCAGCGACAAGGTGGACAGGGTCAGGGCTAGGGAGAGGGCGGTGAGAGCCACCGTGATCCCGGTGGCGAACCGGTTCGAGCGCATCCCTCCCACGATCAGGTGGAGCAGACCCCCGGTACCCCAAAGCGACACGCGCTGATGGCCGCTGGTCACTCCGGGGCCTCCGCGGTGGCGTATCCGGCGGCCGCTCGGTTCTTATCCTCCAAGCGAACGGACCGGTCGAACTGGCCCTCCAGGTCGCTGTCGTGGGAGACGACGAGCAGCGTACTGTCGTTCTGGCGGCAGAGTTCGCGTAAGAGCTCGAGACTGGAGCGGCCCGTTTCCCCATCGAGGTGGGCGGTCGGTTCATCGGCTAACACCAGAGTGGGTTGGCCGACCATCGATCGCACGACCGCTGCGCGCTGCCGCTGGCCGGCGGACAGCTGAGACGGCCGATGGTGGAGACGATGACCTAGACCTACCTCTTGCAGGAGTCGTTGGGCGCGCTCTCGGTCTAGGCGACCCGCGAGTCGCATGGGGATGAGTAGATTGTCTAGGAGATCGAAGGCCCGCAGGAGCGGATAGTGCTGAAACACCACGCCGATGCGCCGACTGCGTAAACGGTCCCACTCTCTTTCCGACAGTCCTGCGACCTCTTCGCCGTCTAGGCGATAGCTTCCCGACAGGGGGCGCAGAAAACCGGCTAACAGGTGTACGAGACTGCTCTTCCCGCTGCCGGAGCGCCCGGTGAGGAGCGTGTGGCTGCCTTTTTTGAGACGAAACTCGGGTATGTCGAGGACGGTCTCTTCGCCCCGTTGCAAGACGATATCCCGTAGGTCGATCAGGTTCATCAGCGACCCTTTCGTACTAGGTTCCACCCGGTCGGGGAGGTTCTTGTTCCCCTGCCGTTCCAGCAGGGAGAGGCATCGACCTCTACGCAGGATCACCGATGGATTGCATCAGGCTAAAAGATCTGATCGTCGCTTACGACGGCTTTCTCCTGGATGCCTACGGGGTACTGGTCACTTCGGGTGGGCTACTACCCGGCGCTGTCGAGTTCTTGGGAGCGCTTCGGAGTGCGGGCAAGCCGTTCTGTCTTATCTCCAACGACGCTTCCACATACCCGGCGAGAAAAGTGGAGGGGTGGGCCGCACGGGGGCTCGAGATTCAGACCGATGAACTGCTGACCCCTTGGCAGCTGCTGGCTTCGTCGGAAACCCCTTTCGACTTGAAGGGGCGCAGCTGCGCGCTGGTGGGGTCGGAGGATACGGTGGGGCTTCTGGAGGCCGCCGGAGGTTCGACGGCCTCCCCTGGAGAGCCCGTCGAAGTCTTGGTGCTCGCCGACGAGACGGTACCGGGTCTGCTGGGGTGTTGCGACCGAGCCTTAGACCAAGCGGTTCAAACCTATCGGGATACCGGCTCGCTGCCGCCTTGCCTGTTGGTGAACCCGGATGTGATCTATCCCACTGGTGTCGGCTTCGGCTTCACCACCGGAGCTCTCGCGGCGATGTTCGAGGTAGCCCTGAAGCGCTCGACCGGCGAAACCTTGGAAACTGTCCCTGTGGGTAAACCGGAGCCTCACCTCTTCCGGTTGGGACTCCGACAACTGGGACTGCCCGCCACTCGAGTAGCCATGCTCGGGGACCAACTCGAGACCGATATCGCGGGGGCCCGCGCGGCGGGTGTGGTGCCCGTACTGCTCGGGACGGGGGTGACGGACCGCGAGAAGGCGCAAGAGAGCCTGCGGCCCGGGGAATTTTTCATGTCTGGGCTAGACTAGATAGAAAGTTAGGGGAAACCTTTCTTGTAGGAAGCCGCCTTAGCGCCTAAAGTCAGGGTGTCGGTTAGGGGGCACAGGGGGCTCTCCCCACGCTCGACTACCTCGAGGGGCGGCATACTCAGCGCGCATTCATGAAGGAACGCTTCTACAGAGCCGTCCGCCAACCGGTGGGCAAACTTCGCCAAGAGCTTCCCGGCCCAAGTCGGATCCTGGTCTTCTACCGCGATCCCTTCTCCGAAGAGTACCGAGCCTGTTGGCCTCTCAACGATGTGCCGGAGCTTTCTGCGGTCGCCCAGAAGGTGATCGCTACCTGCGCTAAACGACAGCGCACCGTAGCTCTCCACGATGCCGAGGTCGATCCTCTGACCGTAGGGATGGGCGGGGCCGAGTTTCGGTCCGCTCTGGCGGTACCGATACTCGATTCGAGCAGCACGCCCATCGGGATTCTGTACGCCGAGAATTCCGAGCCTGGCGTCTTCGGCCGAGAGCAGAAGATGATGACCGAGCGGTTAGCCCGGGCGGTTAGCCCAAAGCTACCGGTCTGGAGTCCGCTGCCCACCCCAGAGCAAAGGGGCAGCGCAGAGCCGCCCCCTATCGACATCCGCATGGTGGGTCTGATCGGGGCCTTGAGTATCTTTTTTCTGGTTTCCTGGGCTTTCTCGCTGCGGGAGCGGAGCCGGCAGCCCCCCCCACCGCCGCCCGTACAGAAGCTCATCGATGAACGACCTCGAGCTGAGCGGGCCATGGGGGCTTTCGTGAACCTTCTGCGGATGCGCAACTATGAGCAGGCTTGGCGGCTCCTCCATCCGGATCTCCAAGAACGAGTGGAACTAGAGCGGTTCGTCCAGGCGTCTTACACTTGGTTTGCCGACCCCGGGAACAGCTGGGATTTCGGGCACCGGAGCCTGAGGACCGAAAGCCGTGGTGAGCGGGAGGCCATCTTCCGGCTGGACCCTCATCAGGACCTCGAAGGGCGCCCTTGGCGCTGGGTGGCCCGTCCGTTTCCCGAAGAGGGGACCGCAGGAGAAGTAGCCGACGAACCGGCGAGTGAACCGCCTTGGCGGATCGTCAGCCTGGAGGGCGGACCCTATCACGGCCTCGTCGAGCCCTAGCCGGGGGCGGGGGGGGCTCAGTCGTAGCGGGTGCTCAGGATGCGGATGGTGGCGAGGTTGAGCTCTTCGTCGTTGAGCAGAGACAGGTCGTAATGGATGACGGCCGGCAGCTTGTCCGAGTTCTTGAGAGCGTCCTTGTCTCCGTCTAACTCGACGAGATCGGCGACCACCGAGCCGTAGAGTTCGCCCTCTTTGATCTTTACTTTGGCTTGGGGGGCGTAAGCGACGTAGAACGCCTCCGGCGCCAGCTTGTCCTTCCCTCTGCCGCCTTTAGCTTCGAGAGTATTGTTCCCTTCGCCGGCGATCAGGAACTGGAGGTGGATCGGCTTGGTGCTCGGATTGATGACGGAGCCCCCCTCCATGTGCACTCCTGCCTCGGGGTCTACGTTCGCTCCGACTCCGGTGTCGATGTAGACCTTGACGGTCACCGGCTTGGGAGCGTCTTCGAAGTCGGGCCAGTCGCCGGCGTTGGCCAGATACTGTTCGACCGCCGGAGGCTGTTTGATCACCAGAGCCCCGTTGGTCAGATGGACCCCTCTGAAAAGGTATTCGGCCGTCCCGCCCGGTTCGAGGTGAGACACGTCTAGGACGGCTTCCCCTCCTTCGATGCGAAGGTCGTGGTAGGCCCCGGGAGGGATCTCGTTACCGCTGGTGGCGTTAGACAAGACGACGCTGTTGTAAGTGCCGCTGTCCGGGCTACCCGCAGTGCCTGGGTCTAGGTTCGGTAGAACGACGGGCTCGAGGTGAGTCTCCTGGGCGGCGGGTACGAAGTTTCGATAGACCACACCGCGGCCGTTGAAGGCCTGTTTGACTGCGTTCTTGATGATATTCGAGAGGCTTTCGCCACTCTTCTGGCGGACCACTAGATTCTCGTCGGACCCCGGCGGCCCGTAGATATCAGCGTGAGGTCCGCCGGAGACGTCGGAGCGATCCTTCTTACCTTTCTTCTGTTTCTTGGAGGAGGCGGGCAGATAGGCTTGGTCCCAGCCGATGACCACGGCGGTGCGGTCTTCGATAACGACGCCGCCGTGGTGGTTGTTGGTACCGATGCTGGCCTTAGAGTGGTCGAGATCGTCGGGGTCGAGATCGGGATTGTCGCTGTCCCAGGCGTCGGTATAAGAGCCCGCTTTCACCCGGACTTGGGTATGGCCGAAAGCCGCGTGCTGCCATCGGCTCCCGGTCAGCTGAGCTAGGATCGAAACTTTCCGGTTACGGAGGGTTCGCCCTGTGGTGGGTTCGATCACCGAGCCTGTGGCTTCGACCAGGAGACAGCCCTGCGGTACGTTTCGCTGGGATGAGGTCTCGTCGAAGACCATCGCATCGTAGGTCAGACGGTCTGTCGACAGGTTCCCGTGGGTTTTCGAGTGGTCGCCGGAGCGAACCTGAGCCAGTTTGATCAAGGCGCCGGCCCGAGCAGCGTAGAGGGCTTCTTCACCGCGGAGGTTAGCGTGGGCATTGAGGGAGTGTCCCGAACTGATCAAGACCATAGCGCCGGCTACGGACCCTAGCACCATCAACGCCATCAGGACCACAACGATCCCGAGTCCCCCTTCGTTTTTCTTTCTGCTTGGTTTCATCGTCTGGCTCCCAGGATATCCCGTCGTTAACGATTCGGTAGGTACACTACGCTACGGCTCGTGACCGTAGTGACTCGATCGGTGCCGGTCTCCACTGTACAGTCGAGTTCGACAGCCACCTGTTGGGCCCTGGGGCCGATTTCGAAGGCTAGACGGGTGACTCCCCGGGCTGCCACCCGAGCCTTTCTGTTACCCGGTGGATAGAAGTCGGTGAGATCGGGAAACTCGAGATCGTCTCGCAGGTCGAGGGCGGTTTTCGGAGCCCCGGGGATCGGCAACCAGGAAGCTACCAGCTCCCTTAGTTGGTCGTTGTGGTAGAAGCAGAGCCAGCGGTAGTAGTGAAGATCGGTACGCCCCTCGGGATAGGTCCAGGCGGCGGCGAGATCCTCTTTGTGGGGGCTCATGATGATAAGAAAGTTGGAGTTTTCACCGGGGTTCAAAGCCCTCAGGTTAGGCGACATCTCCTCCGGTGTACCGTTCCCGTTTCGGAGTCCTTCGACGATGGCGCTCATCCCTAGCATCGTTTCCCGCTGGGCATCCTGGTAGGCGGCCCCGGTCCGTAGATGCTTCATGCCGGCTTGCAGTACCATCACGATGGACCCCATCAAGAGTAGAAGAATAGACGCGAAGACCAACGCCTCGACTAAGGTGGTCCCGAGTCTCCTTCGTCGGGAGCGTCTACTGAACGACATAGGTCTCTAACTGAGTCGAGCGGATATGACCGTTGGGTCCCGGCCAGGAGACCACGACCAAGATGTGCTTACGGTGGAAGTCGTTGGGGGGCGGGAACGGCCCTTCTTCGGTCACGCGGACCTCGGGATGGTACTCGGTTTCACTCTGTCTGCCATCGATCAAGAACTTACGGGGAGGTAGATCTGTTAGGGGCGGTATGGTCAGCAGTTGGTCGTAAGGCAGCGCCAGCTGCTGCTCCATGTATTCTCGGGCTAAGTCGGTAGCGACGATGAAGTCTTTAGCAGCGGCTCCGCTCCGGTTGGTGGTGACGAACAGTCCGAACGTGAACAGTAGTGCGAGTACGAAGATCCCTAGGCCGATCACGAGCTCGAGCAAAAGCACCATCCCCTGGGGACTTCTCTTTAAAACAACCATTTTTCAGACACCCCCCCAAGAATAGCACAGATCGAGAGTCCGGACTGAGGGGTAATCCCCTACTTCTACAGAGTTTGAAAGTCCGTTTGTCACAGCTCGACCCTCTCTCGGAAGCGGTGCCTTCAGGCCCCTGAGAGAGGCTCATTTTGGGGCTGAGAGGTAGCCGTGCGGTGCGAGGAGCTTTGGGCAGAACCGGGAAGGTGAAACTACTCTCTAGCGAGGACCGTCGGTCCATCTAATGCTCGAGAAATGAGATATGGAGGTCTCTTATTATGAAACTTTGGAACGTACTCACCTCGCTGTTCTTCGCTGCGGTTTTGTCCACGGCAGTATCAGCCCAGACCTTTGAAGTAGACCCGAACCATACGCAGATCGTGTTCTCCGTGTCCCATCTGTCGCTGAGTGAAGTCGAAGGGCGATTCAACGATTTTGACGGCACTCTCGAGTGGGATCACGCCACGCCGGCGAACTCTAAGTTGAGTTTCGACATAGATGTGGCGAGCGTGGATACCGGAAACAAGATGCGGGACGATCATCTCCGGACCGACGACTTTTTTGGAGTAGAGAAGAACCCTAAGATCGTTTTTGAGAGCACTAAGGTCGAGCGCCTCGCTGAAGACCGGTACACTATCACCGGCGATCTGACTTTGGGGGGCGTAACCAAGAATATCAGTTTTCCCGCTACCATCCGAGGTCCGGTGGAGGCTAAGGGCGAGGGTGAGCTGAGCATGGGAGTCCATGCCAACTTCACGGTGAACCGTATCGATTACAATATCGGACACAATTTTCAAGGCGGTAGCGACAAAGTGATCGGTCACGACGTCTACCTTAGGATAAGTGGTCAGGCGCACGAGAAGAAGTAGAGAACTTTCACTAACGGGAAGCCTTTCGGGCCCTTCGGTTCGGAAGGCTTTTTGAAGTGGGGCGAAGGAGGGCCGTCTGTACGCATCGACCCGAACGTTAAAGATCACCGCCCTCGCCTTCTGGCTCCTAGCGATAGGAGGGCTGGTGTTGTGGGCCGTGGTCGAGGGTGTGACCCCTCTAGATATCATCCGGACGGTCGGAGGAAAGCTCTCGCGCTCGGCTTTCGGTCCACTCTATTTCCTTCTGCTTTTTTGTCTCAGACCGTTCGTTTTTTTTCCGGCGACCGCGATGTGTATCGCAGGAGGGGCGGTCTTCGGGACCTGGTGGGGGATTTTCTACACGGTGCTCGGAGCGAATCTCGGGGCCTGTCTAGCTTACGCTTTGGGTAGGCTGGTGGCGAGCGAAACCGGCAAGACCGAAGAGAGCGCTTACGGACTGCAAAAATATCTTGAAGGCTTGAGGCACGAACCTTTCTTTACCACCCTCAATCTTCGACTGCTCCTCTTCCCGTACGATATCTTAAACTTCGCCGGCGGATTCCTACGCTTGAGGTTCTGGCCTTTTCTCGCCGGGACGGTCGTGGGAGCGACCCCGGGGATGGTGGCCATGGTGCTCTTCGGAGCCTCGACTGGATTCGCACGAGAGATGCCGGAGCTGGATCCTACTCTGCTGGGGCTGTCCGTATGTCTTTTCCTGGGTAGTCTGGGCCTATCCCGTTGGATGAAGGGTCGCCGGGGGAGCGCCCCCGAAGCACCCGAGCCGGAGAACATAGAAAAGGCCAACGACGAAGCCGGGTCCTGAGACCCGTCCCGCAGGTCGCTGGGAACGAAGGAAGGAACAGCAAGAACATGGTTGTCGATGAGATTATGCAGCCCGAAGTTTTCTGCGTCTCGGAGACGATGTCGGTCCGAGACCTTTGGGAAGAGCTTTCAGCCCAAGAGATCGCGGGTGCACCGGTGTTGGACAAGCAGGACTATCTCGTAGGTGTGGTGTCGGTGACGGACATCGCCCGCTCTTTGGCTGCAGCCGGCGACAGCGCCGAGTCTAGTCTGAGAGGCTACTACAGCGTGGGCGCTCTAGATGCCCTGATCCCATCTCCTGAGCGGATCGAAAAAGAGCTCTTGGTACGCGACATCATGAGTCGAACGATCCACAAGGTGTCCCATCGGAGCTCGGTGGTGGAGGCGCTAGACGTGATGATCCTAGAGGACATCCACCGCTTGATCGTTACCCACCGGGGGCACGTCATC
>CAZDLH010000062.1:0-9435 GCA_964505925.1 uncultured Burkholderiales bacterium | reverse complement strand
GCCATGTTTGGGATGGCGAGCAGCCCCACCAAAGTGATCACGACCGAAATGACGATGGAGAGGACCGGTCGCCGAATGAACAGATTGACCGACATCTACTGCGCTCCTACGGGGGTGACTTCGATTCCGGGCTGGACCCGCTGGAGCCCTCGAACCACGACCCGTTCGCCTCCCGTGAGGCCGGACGATACGACGACGCCCTCGGCGACTCGTCCTTCGGTCTCGATAGGTACGAGCTGGGCTACGTTCTGGTCGTCGATAACGTAGACAGCGGTTCTGCTCATCATCGTGGTGAGCGCCTGGTCGGGGACCACGAGGGCCTCGTTGTACTGCGCTTTTCTAAGGGTGAGTCGGCCGAAGCCTCCCGGTTTGAGGAGGTTCTCCGGGTTGGGGAACCGGGTCCGCACCATCACCGTGCCGGATTCTTGTTGGATCTCGCGGTCGATGAGTACGAAGGCGCCAGGGTGAGGGTACTCCTGGCTGTTAGCGAGTTGGAGGCTGTAGGTAGACTCCCTCAGCCAGTCCTGGCCTAGTTCTAGATAGTCGAGCTCACTCAGCTGAAAGTCGGCGTAGATGGGATCGCTGTGGGAGAGGGTCGCGAGCAGAGTCTGGCCGGGCACGACCAGGCCTCCTGGGTCGAGGTTGGCAGGACCGATGATCCCGGTGAAGGGGGCCCTGACCGAGGTGTAGCTGAGATTCAGCTCCGTGGCCTGCAGTTCCGAGAGCGCGGTGTCGACGGCCGCCGAGGCCGCCGTTCGTTCGGCCTCGGCGGCGCGGAGATTGGCTTCGGCTACCCGCACATCCGCTCGGTCGGCGACCCTAGTGTTCTGGAGTTGGGCTTGAAGCGCATCGAGTTCGGCTTTAGCGATGGCCGCTTGGTCCCTGGCTTGGTCGTAACGCTGGCTGGCTACAGCTCCCTCTTGGAATAGAGGACGGTACCTCTCGGCCTCCCGCTGGGCCGCATCGTAGCTGGCTTGAGCTCGGGCGAGCTGAGCGGTTACCTGTTCGAGGTCCACGCGGGTTCTGGCTCTTTCGAGCTGGGCTTGGGCTTGGGCGATGGCCCCCTCGGCCCGGGCTAAAGATCCCCGGGCTTGTCCGACTCGGGCTCGAGCCGCTGCGACGCTGGCCTCGTAGGGTCTGGGGTCGAGCTGAAAGAGGAGCTGTCCTTGCTCGACGCGGCTCCCCTCTTGGAAGTGGCGAGAGAGGAGGTGCCCCTCCACCCGAGCCCTGATCTCGGTGCTATCGAGAGCTCGGAACTCGGCGGTCGCCTCGCTATAGAGTTCGACCGGACGAGGAAGGACCTTTGTCACCTCTACCTCCGGCGGAGGCATGCCAGCCATCGGGTTGGGCTGCTCCGGCGTCTCTGCGCCGGAACACCCCGCTAGAATTAGGCTTATCATCAGTAGGAACGGTACATTCCATCGTCGTTTCACGCAGCTCACTCCTCAAGCCGTCTTACGCTCGCACGACGGATCCTTAAATGAGAGTTCGTCATTGACTGAGCGTTCAATTAGCAGCCCTAAGAGGATACGTTCCGTCAACTCGGCTGTCAACTAGGGCCAAATGTCCTGGTTCACTCCGGTGCGGCCCGGGCCGGAGCGGACGGACGCTATCTTGAGGCGGAGCATCCGTCGCGCTGGACCGAAAGGACGCGCCATCAAAAGGGGGAGCGATGAGGGGGTTTCAGGAAGCGAGTCCAGATGGACACAAACGTCGGTAAACTTCGCTTGTTGATGCTCTCGGCTCCCGGCTTCGAGGCCGTGATCCCCTGGGACACGAACTCTTTTGAATTCGAGAAGTGCGAACTTTCCATGGCTTCGGAGACCGTTCTCCGGGGGCGGCTCGCGGGGAGACCTTTTTCAGCACTAGTACTCCTGAGCGCGGACAAAATAGACGAGGAGCAGTGTGAGGTGTTTCGGTGCAAGCCTGGCTTGCACTTACTTCCTCTGCTTCGACTAGACGAGCGGACGTGGTGCCTGTGCGCTCCGGACGGAACCGACCCCAGGCTGGTAGAGTTCCTTTTCGATCTCGCCCGGGAACGTCGCCTGCGCCCTCGTCCCAAGCAGTGGCTCGTACTCGTGGCAGACGATGTCGCCGTGAACCGAAAACTTATCGGAGAATACCTCGAACGACTCGACCAGAAGGCGGTTTTTGCCAACAACGGAGAGGAGGTTCTCAAACTCTTACAGGAGACCAGCCCCGATCTTATCTTGATGGATGTCGAGATGCCGGAGATGGACGGCCTGCAGGCGACCTTCGAGCTGAGAGCCTCGAAGCTGTCGGCTCGCAACTGTCCGGTGGTGGCCGTGACCGGTCACTCTGGAGCCGCTGAGCGGCAGCGCTGTCTAGCAGCGGGAATGGACGACGTTCTCGTGAAGCCGGTGACCCGCGACGCTCTCGGCGAGCTGCTCGAACGCTGGGCAGGCAAAGTCGTCTTTCATGCCCGTCCTCGCTTGCCGGGGCCAGAGGAGAGCGTAGCGCCCGTGGCATTGGAGCAGCTCGAACGCGACGTGGGCTACGACCGGAGTCTGCTCGGGTCGCTTATCGAGAGCTTTGTAGAGGATGTGGAGCAGAGCTTGCACGGCATCCGCAAGGCTTTCGAAGAAGACGATCTCTATGCGCTCCGGCGCTGGACTCAGTCGATACACGGGGCCGCCTCTTATTTCGGGGCGCGGAGACTGGTGCGCTTGGCTCAGAGCGTGGAGCTTCTGGGTCTCGACGGGACATCCAAGGCGCTGCTCGAAGAGCTGCTCGGCTCTTTCTTACAGGAATGGAAGCTGGTGAAGCAGGCGCTGGAGACGGCCATGGTTCGCTCCGGAGGTCATGAGATCGAGCTGGTCGAGCCGCTCAGCTTGGACCCGGAGCAGGTGAACTTAGTCGACCTTCACAGCTTCTTGAACATGCAAAATGTGATCGGTGCCGAGCTCCTCCGCGTCGAAGAGGCCGTCGAGCAGCTCTCGGATTTTCAGGGCTGCTTAGCCTGTCTCGACGACTTCTCCCGAAGCCTGAAGGATCCGCAAGCGGTGCGGCAAGCTCTGCTGGACGTCCCCGCGGTGCTCGAGGAGTTCTGGGTACACTTCGACCGGTTGCGCCCCAAGGATGACACGGAGGCTTCGATGATCCTAGAGTCAGGCCGGGACAACCTGCGTTCGATTTTCGAGATCATGAAGTTTCGAGCAGAGGCTCTCTTGGCTCGGTTAGCAGAGCCGGAGCGATGGCGAGCGATATCGCTCACCGACCTACTGGAGGAGACCCGCAAGATGCTGGCTGCGGTCGAGAAGAACGCCAAGGGGCGATACCAGATCGTCTACAACATCGCCGTTCAGGAAGCCCAGGACTACCTGGTTCATCTGGACATGAAAAGCGTGGATGGGGAGACGGTCAATATGCCGGCCGTCTTCGTCGACGTGCTGAGGGACCTGATCGCTAACGCCCGAAAATACACCGATCCCGGCGGAACCATCCAAGCGGGACTGAGCGACGATGGTGTCTTTTTGAAGATCGCGGTGGAAGATAGCGGGCGAGGCATCCCTCGGGCCGAGCTCGCCAACGTCGTGAAGTTCGGTTATCGAGCCGGCAACGTGCAAGACCGACCGACTATGGGGGCTGGCTTCGGCTTGACGAAAGCGTACTGGGCTACCAAGCGGTTTGGGGGGCGGATGTGGATCCGTTCAGAGTTGGAGCGCGGAACTCGGGTCACCATTCAGCTTCCGAGCCGGAGTTCCAAGGGGCCGAAGCCGCCGAAACGGGAGAGCTCGCACCCGTAGCCCCCAGGGGGTAACGGAAGAAGCGGTGGGTAGCTCGGTCTCTACCCACCGCTTCTTCGACTGAATCCGAGGCGAGGCCCTGAAAGCTTCGCCTATCGTCTAGGCTAGTCTGCTGCGCTCTGGGAGACGAGGTCGAAGATGACTTCGAAGCGAGGCTCCGCATGGCGCTCGAGGTAGTAGAACAGGTTCGAGCCGCCAGCGGACATGCGGAAGCTCCAGTGGTTGCTGGCGGCCTCCGGTAGCATTTCGACGGTCTCAGCATCGGCCGGAAAGACGATCAGGTTTCCCAGTCCGCTGGGCTGAGCCGTGCCGCCGTAGTTCGTCAGGTCGTCCGGCGTCCCGTCGGGCTGCCGGTGGTCGTGCTTGAGCTGCAGGCCCTCGTCGGTGCGGGTCAGGATCCAGGTTCGGGACCGGTCTTCGCCTACGGCGAAGGGGATACGAATCTGGTCGTCGCTCACGACCTCTACTCGCATGGTCATGGGTTGGTCCATCGGGTCATCCACTTTGTTCGAATAGTTCATCCGGCCCTCGAAGACCTGTCCATCTAGGGTCTTGAGGTGGTCGAAAAGCGGAAACTCTTGGGCCGAAGCGCCCAAACTCATAAGGAGGAGCGCAACAGCGCTCAATACGATCTTTTTCATCGCGTTTTCTTCTGGCCCGACCTGCGGGGTCCTCTCCGGGCCGAGGCTCTCGTATTTCGGGCGAAGCGCAAGAGGGGGAAAGAGGGCGGGAAGGGGGCGCGGGTTATCTCGCCCGAGTATAACGCTACGCCTCAAAGCGCAGAGCGTACTGGGCCCTCGATGCGGCTGCATAGAGCGAGCGGCACTCCCTACCGTAGCTCGAACGAGTTGGGAATATCGGTGGACGGGTAGGGGGTCTCTTTGCGCTTCATCATCCCTTCGGGGTGGTAGTCGAACTGCGCTGTGAGCTGTTCGGTGAGCGCTCCGGTGAAGGTCAACTCGTCGAGAGACCCGGGGTAGCTGCCGGTCTGCTCTTTGAATAGCCTGAGCTTGGTGGCTAAGAGCGCATTCTCAAGCCGGTTCGGAAGCCCGAAGACGGTGATGAGCTCCTTGATACTAAACAGCTCTCTTTCCGTCTGGCGCGGGCGGAAGGGGCGTAAGGTCAGAGTCTGCAAGCGCGCTCCGAACTCGGTCGCTCCGTGGGAAGCGAGCACCTGCTCTGAGCCTTCGGGGATGATGGTGTCGAGTAGGGCGAGGTCCTCGGCGAGTCGGGCCCTGTAGTAAAGTAGGAGCGTTCGTTCTGAGGCTCCGAGAAAGGAGCTCGGCTTCAAAGAGCGGCTCAGCGCCCAGCTTCTCCAGGTCTGTAGAGCGTAGATCGCGAGAAAGGTGTTGCGGTCCCGCTCTGAGAGGATGAGCTCTTCTAGGAGCTGTTCGAGCTTTAGAAGTTCGCCTCGCGAAAGCTCCGCGTTCTCAAGGAGATGCTCGAGGGCGAAGAGAGTGCCGGTGTGGTGAATATTCCACAACCGATCGGCCCCTTCAGCTTCAGCGATACTGGTCCACAGCTCCAAGACGGCAGGGACAGCCTCCCGTTCGAACTCCGTCTGGTGCCCGGCACGTCTATGGTCGTACAGGAGTCCTCTGTCGATGGCTGTAGCGATGAAGTACCCGAGCCTGGGCTCTATAGACTCCTGGGAGTCTAAGGTTTCTCGGACGAATTCTAGAAACGGCTCGAGCTTTTCGTCTCTACCTGCATCGGGGCTCTGAAGGGCGAGAAGCGCTTCGTGCAGCTCCCCGGCTCGCCCTTTCGAGGGCTGAAGGCTCTCCAAGGCGATAGGGTTACGGCCTAGCTCGTCCGCTCTTTGAGCTACTGGACGGCTCATTATTTCGAGAGCAGACGACTCTTCCCAGACCGAACGATACTGGGAGTTCAGCCAAGTCAGGGCGAATACCGCTGCCCCCACACCGATCCATCCAGCTACGGTTAGTACTCGGGCAGGCTTGGGGTACTCGAGCCACGGGGCCTTTAGAAAAGGCTTTGGAGTTCCGCAGAACAGGAATAATACTCCGAGGAGGGGAGCCACGAACACCAGGACTAGAGGCAGCTGAAAGCTCAGGCTTCTGTGGACGATCTGATCTAAGAGCCAGAGGAGGGTGATCGGCTCTATGAGCTCTTGGAGGCTAAAAGTCAGTAGGGCTCGGTATAAGGCCATGATGGATTCGGTCACCAGTGTGACGACCATAACTCCGACGGTGCACCAAAGAAGCGTAGAGCGATAGTAGCGGGGTCCGGGAAATTGAGGCCCGATTAGGATCCGCAGCAGAGCGGTCGCTATGGGTACTCCCAGGAGGACCACCAAGAGGAGCGATGGCCAAGCGCTGATCCCCGAATTGGCCTGCAAGATGATCTCCAAGTGCAGGCCGGCCATCAAAGCCACGGCAAAGCAGAATCCTCCCCCAGAGCAGTAGGCTCTATGAAGGAGATCTTTGAAATCCGCTCTCTGGGGGACTTGCGAGACGCGCGGCGGCGTGAGGTGAGGAGAGGGAGCGCCGGTTTGGGAGGCCATCAGTTGGAACGCTTCTCGCAGCGCAGTTTCGCGGTTTTCACTCATGGCTGTACCTTTTTCTGCTCTACATGAGAGCGGAAGTGTCGAAGGAGCTTCTTTCGCGTGAAATGCAGGCGGCTACGAACCGTGCCGAGGGGAACGGCCAGCGTTTCGGCCAACTCTTCGTAGCTGAAGCTATGAACTTCCCGCAAGACGAGCAAGGCCTGCTCCTCCTTGCTGATCTTGGTGAAAGCGCTCTGCAGATCCAGGAGCAGGGGAAGGCGCTCGCCGGGATCGGCGTCCGGAGGGCTCTCCGGTTCCCGCTGGGTCTCCTCGAAAGAGGCGGCTGAACTCTTCTTGCGATCTTGCTCCATCAAGCGGTAGGTGCGGTGGACCGTGACCCTATTTAGCCAGCACTGGAAGCTCTTGGGGTCGTTGAGCCAAGAGAGTTTTTGCCAAACGATGAGGTAGATCTCTTGAATCAGATCGTCGATCAGGTGGTGCTGTCTGGTGAGAGAGCGCACGAGTCGAACGGTGCGCTCCACCGTCTCCTGGAAGAGGCGGTCGAAAGCTTGGGGGTCGCCCGCTTTCACCTTGAGGACCAGCGCAGCGAGGATCTCGTGACGTTGGTCTTTCTTAGAGTCCGACTCCCGGACGATCCCTGTGTGTCGTAGACTGTTCAATAATCTCCCTTTCACTAGTCAGGATACGGAGGGGAGCAGAAAAGTTCACTGAGGCGTAAAGAGAGTGGGACAGACTGCCTATCGAGCCCCGGAGCGGCGCTTTGGAGCGGTCCGAGGAGATCGTGAGGTCCTTCATCGAACTCGTTTACTGTAAGGGCGCTAGACGAAAGCGCTCTGGCCGGTGACCGCGCGACCTACGATCAGCGCATTGATCTCCCTGGTGCCCTCGTAGCTGTAGATGGCTTCGGCATCGGCCACGAATCGCCCCACGTGGTGCTCGAGGAGTATCCCGTTTCCGCCCAGCAGCTCTCGGGCCAAACCCACGGTCTCGCGCATCTTCACGGTGCAGAACATCTTGGCTAGGGAGGCGTGCTCTTCTTTGAGTTTCCCCTGGTCTTGGAGTAGGGACAGCCGGTAGACCAGGGTCTGGGAGGCGGTGATGTTGGCTAGCATCTGGGCCAGTCGGTCTTGGACGAGCTGGAACTTGGCGATGGGTCGCCCGAACTGCTCCCGCTCTTTGCAGTACTGCAAAGTGAGTTGGTAGGCGCCGGCCATGCAGCCCACCGCTTGCCAGGCCACTCCGGCTCGGGTCATTCGGAGTACTCGAGCCGTATCGGCGAAGGAGTGGGCGTTCTGAAGTCGGTGGCTTTCCGGCACCCGACACCCCTCGAGGTCGATCTCAGCGTTCTGAACCGCCCGCAGGGCGATCTTGTGTTTCATCTTGGTCGGACGAAAGCCCGGGGTGTCCTTTGCGACCAGAAAACCTTTCACCTGACCGTCTTCTTCATCCCGGGCCCAGACCACCGTGAGATCGGCGAAGGTGGCGTTGCCGATCCACTTTTTTCGGCCGTCGAGAACCCATTCGTCCCCTTCACGGCGAGCGGTGGTGGCGAGGCCTCCGGCTACGTCGGAGCCGTGTTCGGGTTCGGTGAGCGCGAAGGCCCCTAAGGTCTCCATGCGGCGCATTGCGGGAAGCCAGCGCTCTTTTTGCTCTTCGCTTCCGCACAGATAGATGGTGCCCATGGCAAGTCCGCTGTGGACTCCAAAGAAAGTGCCGATGCTGCAGTCTACTTTGGCCAACTCCTGGGTGATGAACCCCTCGTAGAGCCAACCTAGGCCCGGGCAGTCGTACCCTTCGTAGGCCACCCCGGCTATATCAAGAGCAGCCAAGCCGGGCAGGAGGTGATGGGGAAACTCCTCCTTCGTCCAGTATCCGTTGATGATGGGGACCACTTCCCGGTGGAGAAAGTCTCGGAGGTTTTCCAGGGTCGTACGCTGCTCGCTAGGGAGAGTCTCCTCGAGCAGATAGAAATCGCTGGTCTGTGGGCTGGCGTGCACGCTGTTCTCCTCGGTTTTGTGGTAGAAAGGTTTTCCCCGGAAGACCGGGGGCTTACACCTCTGCTCGAAGAGCTGTCGTTCATCATCATGAAGAGGACCGGCCAGCCGGTGAGAGAGCAGCTGCTCGAGAGCGCCGGGAAGAACGGTGTGTCGGCCATGCTGAGCAGTCACGGTGCGGCCGTCGGGCTCGCGAGCGACGTGGGCCGAGGCTCGACCGTTAAGCTGGTCTTCCCTTTAGCTGAGTCGTAGTTGGGCGGCGGCTCGGCCGACTAGAGCAGGCCCTTCGCTTTTTCCAGTTGGCGAAGGACGCTCTGGGGACCCGCTGCGCCGCGGTGCGAGCGCTGTTCCAGGACGCTCAGTGGGGTTAGGCCCTGTTGGACCTTCGCCACTAGGGCGCGCTCCTCGTCGTCGAGCGCGGGTGGGTCGGCGACGCTGCGCCCGGCGACCTCGTGCGCCTGATCGAAGGTCAGGCCTCGCCGGACCAGTCCGTCGGCCAAGTCGGTGACCAGAAGTCCGGGGTCGGAGGCGGCTTCCTGCATGGTCTCGGCCTGGAACTCGACCGTAGCCCAGGCTCCGTTCATCACCTGCAGCGCCGCCACCAGCTCTTCGAAGCTAGAGAAGACGGGAGGCTTATCGTGCTGGAGGTCCCGGTTGTAGGCGAGAGGGAGAGCTTTCAGGTTGGTGAGGAGATCTACCAGGTTGCCGATGAAATGCCCGGTACGTCCCCGCACTAGCTCTGCAGGATCGGGGTTCTTCTTCTGGGGCATCAACGAGCTTCCCGTAGACCAGGCATCATCGAGGCGAACGAATGAGAACTCGGAGGTGCTCCAGAGGACCAACTCTTCGGCCAGGCGCGAAAGGTGAACAGCGCAGACCGAACAGGCGAAGAGAAACTCCAATGCGAAATCTCGGTCGGCGACCCCGTCGAGGCTGTTTTCGAAAACGCGGCCGAATCCGAGTTCCCGGGCGGTGAGCTCGGGGTTGATGGACCAACCGCTCCCCGCTAGGGCACCGGCGCCTAAAACGCAACAGTCGGCCTCTTCAGCGACCTGCCCGAATCGCTTGATGTCGCGCTGCAGCGCCCAGAAGTGAGCCATCAGGTGATGTGCCAAAAGGACGGGCTGCGCCCGCTGGAGATGTGTAT
>CAZDLH010000061.1:0-9535 GCA_964505925.1 uncultured Burkholderiales bacterium | reverse complement strand
GTAGTCACTACTTCACCATCGTGGACGAGGTGGACTCCATCTTGATCGACGAAGCGCGAACCCCGCTTATCATCTCCGGCCGAGGAGAAGAGGACGCCGGCGACTACGCCAAGTACGCTGAGATCGTAAACCGGCTCGAGCGAGACGTTCACTACACCGTAGAAGAGAAGTCTAAGTCGGCGTCCCTGACCGATGAGGGGGCGGAGACGGTCGAGGATATCTTGGGGATCGACAACCTCTTCGACTACGACAACGCCGAGGCGGCCCACCGGATCGGTAACGCTCTACGGGCCAAAGACTGCTATCGTTTCGACATCGAGTACGTGGTGAAGGACGGCGAGATCGTGATCGTGGACGAGTTCACGGGTCGTCTGATGTTCGGTCGGCGCTACTCCGACGGGCTGCACCAGGCGATCGAGGCCAAAGAGGGTGTCGAGACCCGCTCCGAGGACCAGACCCTAGCCTCCATCACGTTCCAGAACTACTTCAAGATGTACGAGAAACTTTCTGGGATGACCGGTACGGCGGCCACAGAAGAGCGAGAGTTTCGCGAGATCTACAGCGTGGATGTCGTGGTCATCCCGACCCACCGACCGATCGCTCGGCAAGACCTGCCGGACCTGGTCTACAAAGACGAGAACGCCAAGTTTCAAGCGGTGTTCGAGGACATCATCGAAAATAACGGCAAGGGCCGACCGGTTCTAGTGGGAACGCGCTCTATCGAACAGTCCGAGAAGCTGTCGCGCTATCTGTCGAAGCACGGTATCGAGCATAAGGTTCTCAACGCTAAGTTCCACGAGCAAGAGGCCGAGATCATCGCCCAAGCCGGACGACTGAAAGCCGTCACCATCGCCACAAACATGGCTGGCCGAGGGGTGGACATCGTGCTGGGTGGAGCCCCGCTCGACCCCGAGAGGCAGCAGCACGTGAAGGAGGTGGGCGGTCTCTGCATCATCGGTACCGAGCGCCACGAATCGCGCCGCATCGACAACCAGCTTCGAGGCCGTGCCGGTCGACAGGGCGACCCCGGAACCTCTCGCTTCTACATCGGGCTCGACGACGAACTGATGCGCCTGTTCGGTTCGGAGAAGATCCGCAACGCCATGGAGTGGCTGAAGATCGAAGACGATGTGCCGATCGAGTCCAGTATGGTGAGTAAGGGGATCGAGAACGCCCAGAAGAAGGTGGAAGGTCACCACTACGACATCCGTAAGCAGGTTCTGAAGTACGACGATACGATGAACGAGCAGCGCCGTATCATCTATCAAGAGCGCGATAAGGTGCTGGGCGGCGAAGAGCTCAAGCCGCAGGTTATGAATTTTGTGGAGCAGCTGGCGCGCTCGTGGGTGGAAACCTACTGTTCTGAGGAGATCCCCCAGGCCAAATGGGAGTACGATGAGCTCTGGGAAGAGATCCAGCAGTTTCTGAACCTCCCCGAAGAGGCCAGTCAGGAGACCTTGGAGGGCTTAAAGAACCAGAAGGCCATAGCCAAGCAGATCTGCGGATGGGCCCGGGAGTACTACGAACAGAAGGAGGGGACCCTCGGCCGCGAGACCATGCAGGCGTTCGAGAAGTGGTGTCTGCTCCAGACCTTGGACCAGAAATGGATCGACCACCTAAAGTCGATCGACCAGCTCAAAGAGGGTATCGGACTCCGCGGTTACGGTCAGAAAGACCCGGTCATCGAGTTCATCAAAGAGGCCTTCGAGATGTTCGAGAGCCTCAAGCACCGCATCATGGAAGACACGGTGCGCTTTCTCTTCAAGCTGGAAGTGAAAGTGAACACCGAGGTGCAGCTCGAGAAGAAGGTGGAGGAGACCGGCACCAACCGGGACGCTTCCGCCGAAGGGGCTGCATCCCAGCAGGTTAAACGCAGCGGTCAGAAGATCGGGCGTAACGACCCGTGCTGGTGCGGAAGCGGTAAGAAGTGGAAAAAGTGCCACTACCCCGATGAAGGTTGATCCGGTCGGCTAGCAGGGGGAACCGCTGCCGTCGGAAAGTACGCACTAGGATCGGAGCCTCCTAAGAAGCTGCCGGTCACAGACTACGACTCGGGCCCCTCGAAGAGCGCCTTGCGCCCTCGAGGTAAGGAGAGATATCGTGCTAGCACAGTACGAGGGTCGGTTGGAGGAATTTCGCGCGCGGATGTCCCGTATGCGCGAGTATCTTTGACCTGGCTCTAAGCCGCGAAAAGATACAAGAGCTGGAGGCTGCGGTCTCGGCCCCGGGGGTCTGGGACCAGCCCGAGCGTGCCCGCGGACTGCTGCAGGAACTCGGTCGCCACAAAGATCTCGTGGAGACTTGGGAGACCCTGGAGTCGAAGATCGAAGAGGTCGCGTTCTTTGCCGATATGGCGGCCGAAGAGGGCGACGGGACCTCCGCCGAGGTGGACACCGCCGTCTCGGAGCTCGACATCCTCATCGAGAGGACGGAGACCGAAGCCCTACTGTCCGGAGAGTACGATCACGCCTCCGCGATACTGACCATCCACGCCGGTTCCGGAGGCGACGATGCCCAAGACTGGGCTCAGATCTTATTGCGTATGTACCTGCGCTGGGCCGAGGACGCTGGATTCAAAGTGGAGCTCGCCGAGGTGTCTCCGGCGGAGTCCGGCATCCACTCGGCGACCGTGTTCGTGACCGGTATCAACGCCTACGGAATGTTGAGGTCGGAGCGCGGGGTTCACCGCCTCGTTAGGATTTCGCCTTTCGATTCGGCCAAGCGTCGACACACCTCGTTTGCCAAGGTGGATGTGGTGCCGGAACTCGAGCAGGCTAAAGAGATCGAGATCCGCTCCGAGGATCTGCGGGTCGACACCTATCGCAGCTCCGGGGCCGGAGGGCAGCACGTGAATAAGACCGACTCGGCGGTGCGCATCACGCACATTCCGTCCGGGGTAGTGGTAGCCTGTCAAAACGAGCGATCCCAGCACGCTAACCGCGACACCGCGATGCGGATCCTGCAGGCCAAGCTGTACGAACTCCAGCAGCAGCAGCAGCGCGAGCATCTCTCGGAGCTCCGGGGGGAGAACACCGAAGCGGCGTGGGGTCACCAGATCCGCAACTACGTGCTCCACCCCTACTCGATCGTGAAAGACCGCCGCACGGGAGCCGAGAACGGCAATGTGTCATCGGTTCTAGATGGCGATATCGCGCTCTTCATCCGCTCCTACCTAGAGGCGTGCACCCGCCTCGGCCGGGAGCCTCTCCCCGGCGAAGGAGGGGGCGACGAACCGTAGCCGGTTCAGTCCCTAGACTCTTCGGGCCAGCCTTGCGCACCTATCAAAGGGACGAAGCGCACGGGGCCCAGGTCCTCGGTCCGACTGCGGCCGAAGCGCCCCCGGGTCACTCGCAGCAGTCGTTGCTCGCCATCGAGATCCCCCACCGGAAGCACCAGTCGACCTCCGGGGGCTAGTTGGTCCTGCAGGCTAGAGGGGACATCCGGTGCGGCGGCGGCCACCAGGATGGCATCGTAGGGGGCTTCCGCTGGCCATCCCAGGGTGCCGTCGCCGATCTGAACCTCGATGTGCGAGTATCCCAACTCCTTCAAACGGGCCGCGGCCGACCTCGCCAGCGCCGGGATCCTCTCTATAGAGATGACCCGACGCACCAGGTGGGAAGCTACGGCGGCCGCGTAGCCGCTTCCGGTGCCCACGTCCAGCAACAGTTCATCGCCCCGCAAGTCGGCGGCCGCTAACATCAAGGCTACGATGTACGGCTGGGAGATACTCTGACCATGGGAGATCTCCAGGGCTTGGTCCTCGTAGGCCAGATCTCGGATGGACTCCGGTACGAACAGCTGTCGGTCCACCTCTCTCAGGGCTTGCAGAAGTCGGGGCTCCCGGAGTCCCCTCGTTTCCAACTGTTCGGCGATCAGCTTCTCTGTCTGGGTATTTTTTCTCCGGTTTGGTTCTCTGGCCACGGTGGTATTCTGACACGAAGAGTGGAGAGATCCAAGGTTTTAAGCGGTTTTCATCGGTTCGCGGTGACAGCTTTGGAAAAATCTCTCAGGAAAGAAGGAGGGTCGCTCGCTTCAATAGAAAGGGCGCGGCCATCCAAAGTGTGATGAAAAAATTTCCCTCTTCGCCGAGGGAAGAGGCTCGGGAAACGAAACTTGAGCCTCATCCGAAGTAGGGCTTGACCCGCTCCGGAAATCTGATTATAACAAGGACAATTTTTCGCAGAGCTTCTGCTCTGAGGAAGTATAAGGCGGGGCCCTGACCCCCAAAGACGACGACAGCTAGGCGCTTCGAGGAAACATCAGCCACTCGCGAGTTACCCTAGCCAGAGGAGTCCCAAGGGCAGAATCCCCGACCTACCAAGAAAGGGAGAATCCATGAAGAAACGTATCTGGTCAATCGTAGCCTCGATGATCATGTTTTCCATGGCGCTGCCTGCAATGGCCGCACCTCTGTTCCCTGATGTACCGGACAACCACTGGGCGAAGGACGCTGTAGCTGCTCTTGCTGCTAAAGGCCTCGTCGAAGGCTATCCGGACGGGACCTTCAAAGGCGATCGCGCTGCCACCCGTTGGGAGACCGCGATGATCGTAGCCCGCCTACTTGCGCAGATGGAACAGGCTCACGCCACCTTTGCCACCAAGGCGGAACTCGATGAGCTTCGTAAGCTCGTTAACGCCCTGCGCGAAGAGCTCGATGCTCTCGGCGTTCGGGTAACCAACCTAGAAGAGAACGTCAGCCGCTTGGATAAGCGGGTGACCGAGCTCGAGCGCATCACCTTCTATGGTGAGTTGGAAGCTCGCGCGACCTTCCAGTCGTTCAGCAACGACGGTTGGACCAACAACAACGTCGGTGGCGGTGGTGCCAACAACACCCCCGGACCCGGCTTCCTAAACTATGACGCTCTCGTCGGCACCGCTGCTGGCGCAGGCTTGAACCCGGCGACCGCCGGTGTCTGGCCGGTAGCCGACTACCGTAACGGTCGCGCTCTGACCAGCGGTACCGGTTTCACCGCTCGCGCCCTGTTGGGTGTTCGAGTGCGTGTCAGCGACGACATCGACGCTGGAGCTGAGTTCTCGGCTTACAGCAGCCAGGGAGACGCTGTGGTCGACGCCTACTGGGGCGTTCAGCAGCCTTTCCTGAGCTCGCCGTGGACCGCTAACAACAGCGTTCTCGGTGGTGGTGTGAACGGACTGAACAACCAGCCCTTCACCCGTATGAACCTAGATAACTTCTGGGTCATCCACAACCCGTCGAAGACCAAGCTCGTCATCGGTGCGTTCAACGAAGACAACATGGATAACATCCTGTACTCCGGGCAGTATAACCCCGGCGCCTTCGGTAACCGCTTCAACGACAGCTACGGCTTCGACCTGACCGGGATGCACGACGTCTCCGACTGGGGCGTACTCCACTGGGAACTGATGGGCACTCGCCTACCTGACTCCCCGCTGGGTGCTTTCGGCTTCGGTGGTGGCTTCGGCGCCGGCGGTTTTAACGGTGGCTACGAGCCTTGGCTCTTCGGCGGAAACCTCGCTTTCGAATTCGAAGGCGGCTTCGTAAAGGGTAACTACGCCCGCGTCATCCAGGAGAACTCTGCTGGTGGCCTCGGCGGCTTCGGTGTGGGTAACGTCGGTGGTGTCAACATGGCGCCTGGCTTCGGCGCCGGCTACACCCCTCTGCAGTGGGTCAACCCTCCGGGTGCCCTCCTCGGACAGGCTGGAGTCACCCTGGACAACCGTCCGATTCCGGGCTCGCCTTTCAGCGGCAACATCGGAAACCAGGTCATGAACATGTGGGGCCTCTCGGCTGCCTACGCGTTCGACATCGGTGAAGGTGACCAGATCCGCCTCGATGGTGAGTTCGGTCGCACCAACTACTGCCCTAACCAGAACTCCGGTTTCGACGTCGACGGTAACGCTTTCCGCGTTGGTGTCGGTGCGAACCTGTTCAACGGTGACCTAGACCTGGCCGCCGAGTACGTGAGCGTGGACTCGACCTACGACCCTTACATCCTGCGCTACCCTGGCATGGGTGTGATGCGTCTGCCGAACATCCACTACTTCACCAACCTCTGGTCGCTGCACGACACCGAGAAGTACCCGCACAACCGTGAAGGCTTCCGCCTGAAAGGTACCTGGCACTTCAACGAGCGTCGCGGTGCCATCTGGGCGAAGCTCGGCTTCCTCGACCAGAAGGAGTCCAGCCTCTACAACGTTCGGGTAGCCCCGGGCGCTCTGGGTGGCGGAATTCCTGGTGGCGGAATCATGGGACAGACCGCCGGTTTCATCGACCCGGTCTTCTCCGGCTTCGCACACCCGTCGGTGTACGGTGCTGGCTCGGCCAACTCGTTCAACAACAACCTGATGCCGCTGGAGAACCCGTCCGGACATCACAACCAGTACGCTGTCGGCGCGACCTACAAGTTCGACGACCCCCGCATCAAGCTGGACCTCGGTTTCGAGCGTAACGAGTACGTCCGTAACTCGAGCCTCGCAGCCTTCCAGGGTGGTAGCCAGAACCAGGTCAACCTAGACATCACCAACATCCACGGTGGACTGGGCTGGGAAGTAAGCGACAAGTGGACGGTCCGCGGTGGAGCTGACTGGGTCAACATCAAGGGTCACTACGACCCGGCTGGCCTGTACAACTCCTACGCCATCGCCACCAACTCGACTCGCTTCGACACCGTCGATACCGATCAGATCATCCCCTTCATCGGGTTTGACTACGATATCAGCGAGAACACCACCTGGAACATGGACTTCCGCTACTTCAATAGCTCGTCCAACCTCCGTAACGGTACCACCCTTAACCCGAACGCGACTGGTTTCACCCAGAACCCGTTCGACTGGAACGGTATCCAGGTCACCACGCAGTTCAGCGTCAAGTTCTAAGCACCGCTTAGCAGCTTAACCTGAGCCGCACAAAGAGGGTCCGCCGCAAGGCGGGCCCTCTTTTGATCCCCAGCGAGCCCGCTTTCTGGGGGCTAGGCCGTCTCAAATCGGCAGCAGTAGCAGAGGTGTGCAGGGGGGTGCTCGCCTGGGAGCGGCCGCCTGAGGGGGATCTGGTCGGACCTTTGGACGGCGCCGAGGCGTTCTACAGCGTTGAGCGCGCCGAGAGCACCGAAAGTGAAAGCGGGGGCGGTTCATCCGTTAGAGGAACCGCCCCCGCCATTGGGGTCGAGGTAAACCGGAGCTGAAGTCCGAGGGTTTACGACTCTTTCGACATGTATTTGAGGCGCACGTTGGGGTACTGGTCGGTGTTGGAGATCAGCTGGTTACCGACGGTGCCCAGAGCCCCCACCGAGGCGCCTAGCGTGCCTAGGCCGATGGCTCCAGCTGCGGCTCCGATGAGTCCGCCCGCGGCGCCAGCACTGCCGCCCAGGGCCGCTCCAGCGGCGAATCCGGCGTACCCGCCGAGGACCGCACCCGCGCTGCCCGCCAGAACGCCGCCGAGGAGGGCTAGGGTCCCCTCACGCTTGCGGGTGGCTAGCATAAAGCCGCCGGCGCCCCCGAGGGCGAACCCTACTACACCCACGGCCGGGGCTGCGGTCATTCCGGCGAGCCCCCCGATGGCTCCACCCAAGGCTCCCATCCCTAGCCCGACGGCCGCGCCGGTGGCGCCGCCCACCAGGGCGCCGCGCTTCGCGTGCTCCAGGAGCTTATTTTCTTCGAGCTTTAGGGCCTCGGAGTCGAGGGTGACGGACTCCTGGGGGACGGCGGGCTGCGAGGCCTCCGATGCTGCGAGGTCCGCGCTTTTCTGAGGAGCTCTGTGGGGGGCGGCCTGGCTAAGGGCGGCAGGGGGATGATTCTGTATGAGCATAGGGCTCTCCTAAAATGATATTCGTTTCAGACTTTCATTCTAACTGAGCGCCTCGATGTCGCGATTTCCGAAACGTTAAAGGGACGTCAAAAGGACCGAGGCAGGGGATCGGGGATGGGCCGTGCATCCGACCCAGGTGTACGCTTTCGGCTGTGAGATAGGCCCGTGTTGGCACGCGCTCCCCCCCGGGTTGAAGGCCGCGAGCGTTCTAGCCTCGCGGGAGACCTTCCGCTACGAAGCCCTCTGTCCGACCACCGGGGAGCGGCTGAGTCTGCCCCGCACCGAAGCCGCTGAACGGCTCTTGATGTCGCTGGCTCCATCCTTCCCCAAAGAAGAGAAGATGTACGGGCTCCTACTAGCGGTGAACGCCGCCGGCGAGCTCGGGTATCTGTTGGCCTTCTCCGGCGCTGTCGAAGGCGAGCTGTCCAAGCCGGGGTGGGTTCCGGCCGTCCGCATCTCCGATGGGCGGGCAGCCCCCCCGGAGGAGATCGGGGCGGTGCGGGCTATCGAGGGCCTAGGCGATCGGGTAGAGGAGCTGACCCGGACCCTCCAGGGGCACCCTTATCCCACCGCGGCCGATACCTGGGCCGCCGACTACGAACGGCTGCGCGGCCTCCATCGCAATAGGCGGCAGCGCCGGCGCGAGGAACGGGAAACCGGCGCCAGCGAGCCAGCGGCGCTGGCGCTGGAGTCGGGTCACGACAGCGGAGAGCGGGCCCGCTTCATAAAGGCCCGAGCGGCGGCTCTGGAGCCTCTGCTGACCGACTACCGGCGCCTCGAGCAGCTGCGAGCCGAGCTCAAGCGCGAGCGGCGCGCGCGCTCCCGCGACCTGCAGAGCCGCTTCCATAGTCAGCTCTTCGAAGAGCTAGGCGGTCTGCTCAGCTTCCCCCCCGAGCGACTCTTTCCGGATGGGCCGCCCACCGGCACCGGCGACTGCTGCGCCCCGAAGCTTCTGGCGGCTGCAGCTCGCTGGGAGATGCGGCCGGTGGCCCTGGCCGAGGTCTGGTGGGGTGAGAGGACCCCCCGCGAGCTGCTGACCCCGGGAGCCCTAGAGGGCGCCTTCTGTCGGGCTTGCCACAGTAGGTGCGAGCCTTTGATGGGGGCGCTGCTCAGAAAGGCTCTGCTAGGGCCGCTCCGGGTGCTCTATCGGGACGCCCAGGTAGTAGCGGTAGACAAGCCGGGGGGCCTGCTCTCGCTGCCCGGGCGCGCCCCTTGGAACGGCGATTCGGTACTCGCTCGGCTCACCCGTTCCCACGGCAGGCTCTGGCCGGTGCACCGGCTAGACCTCGAGACTTCCGGGGTTTTGATCTTCGCTCGGGATGCCGGTACGGCGGCGCTTCTCGGACGGCAGTTCGCCGAGGGGTCTGCGGGCAAGACCTATCTGGCCAGGCTGGAGCATCCGCTTTCGGGTGTGCAGCCAGAGGGCATCATCGAGGCCCCGATCACCTGGCTCGCGGCGGAGCCCCCTCGCTACGGGGTGGACCGGTCTGGAAAGCGGGCGGTGACCCAGTATCGCGTGCTGGACGGCTCGGGCACCCTAGTGGAGTTTCGGCCTCTAACCGGTCGCTCCCATCAACTCAGGGTCCATTCGGCCCAGGCGCTCGGTGCGCCGATCCTCGGCGACCGGCTCTATCCGCACGTGCTCGACGAGGCACCGGCGGGAGCCCCGCCCCTGCAGCTGCTGGCGCTGGCGCTGGCCTTCGACGATCCGCTGGACGGGCGCCCGCGGCGCTTCGAAAGCGGCCTGCACCT
>CAZDLH010000060.1:0-9616 GCA_964505925.1 uncultured Burkholderiales bacterium | reverse complement strand
GAGCCGCCGGGGGTGCGGTTTCGTATCGCTTTTACCGGTGTGACTATGGCCGAATACTTCCGAGATGTCGAAGGTCAAGACGTTCTGTTTTTCGTCGATAACATCTTCCGCTTCGTTCTCGCCGGTTCGGAGGTCTCCGCTCTACTCGGGCGTATGCCGTCGGCGGTAGGTTACCAGCCGACGCTATCGACGGAGATGGGTCAACTCGAAGAGCGGATCACCTCGACGTCCAAGGGCTCGATCACCGCTGTTCAGGCTATCTATGTGCCTGCTGACGATATTACTGACCCCGCGGTAGCGACGACTTTTACTCACTTGGATGCGACCACTGTACTGTCTCGCTCTATCTCTGAGATGGGTATCTACCCTGCTGTGGACCCTCTGGCTTCGACCTCTCGTCTGCTGGAGCCGCGGTTTATCGGTGATGAGCACTACGCGGTTGCACGTGGGGTTCAGGAGACTCTGCAACGCTACAACGACCTTCAAGACATCATCGCGATCCTCGGCGTGGAGGAGCTCTCCGAGGACGACCGGATCGTGGTGGGCCGCGCCAGACGTCTCCAAAGATTCCTGTCTCAGCCGTTCAACGTGGCGGAAGTCTTTACCGGACGTCCCGGGAAGTACGTGCCGCTCAAGGAGACCATCAAGGCGTTCAAAGAGGTCGTGGAAGGCAAGCTCGACCATCTGCCGGAACAGGCCTTCTATATGTGCGGCGGTCTAGACGAACTTCTAGAGAACGCACGGAAACTCGGATACGAAGTCGGGGCCTAGTCGGGCTCGAGGAGGTCGGAAATGTATAGTACTGAACTCTCCTTCGAGGTCGTCACGCCGGTCTCGAGCAAGTTTCAAGGTACCGTGACCGAAGTGATCCTGCCAGGCTACGAGGGGGAGATGGCGGTGCTTGGGGGCCACGAACCCCTGGTGACCCTTCTCAGTCCGGGTGTGACGGTGGCAGTGGAATCCGGTGCGTCTAGAAAGGTTCTTTCTACCGGGCCGGGGTTTGCGACCATCGTGGACAACAAAGTGGTCTGCTTGGTGGATTTCGCTTACGAACTCACAGAGCTGGACCTACCGGCTTTGAGGCTGGAGCTCGAGCAGCTAAAGGCGCAGCTCGAGAAGAATCCAGGAGATGCTGCCGCGCGGATGCGAAAGGATCGGGTCTTAGCCCAGCTCAAGGCTGAAAGCTACGGAACTTAACTCTAGATGTCTCGCATACTGATCAAGGGGCCGACACCGCTTAAAGGTCGGATTAAGGCGAGCGGTGCGAAGAACGCCTGCTTACCTATCTTGGCGGCTTCTATCCTTGCTCAAGGAGAGGTCAGGCTTCATCGTGTCCCGGACATAAGCGATGTACACACCATGCTGTCGATCCTCCAGGGGATGGGCGTCAAGGTCGATTGGGTCGGCCCGGAGAGCGTCATTTTAGACAGCTCCTCCGTGACCACCACGGCTCCGGATGAACTGGTGAGAAAGATGAACGCGAGTTTCGACGTGGCTGGTCCTCTCTTGGCCTGCTACGGAGAGGCGCACATCTCTCTTCCAGGGGGGTGCCGACTGGGTCCTCGTCCGGTGGACCTACACCTTATGGGGTTCCGCAAGCTCGGGGCGGAGGTCACGGCGGAACGGGGCTTTGTACACGCTCGAGCGAAACGCTTGAAGGGCGCTGGTATCACGTTCCCTAAAGTTTCGGTCGGAGCAACCAAGAACTGTCTGATGGCCGCGGTACTCGCAGAAGGCGAAACCCTGCTGGAGAACTGTGCGCGGGAGCCGGAGATCGTCGACCTAGCGAACTTTCTTGTTGCGATGGGCGCTAAGATCGAGGGGCAAGGTTCGTCGAAGATGCGGGTCACCGGAGTAGAGAAGATGCACGGGGTTGAGTACTCGGTTCTCCCCGATCGGATCGAAGCTGGGACTTTTCTCATCGGAGCGGCCATGACCGGAGGGGACGTCACCGTCGAGGACTGTAAGCCTAGCGATCTTGTAGCCCTCATCGGCCTACTTAAAGATGCCGGGCAAGAGGTGACCGTCGGTGAGGACTCGATCAGGGTCCAAGCCGTTTCCCCGATCAAGCCGCTCGAAGTGGCGACGGCGCCGCACCCCGGCTTCCCGACGGACCTCCACCCCCAGATGGTCGCGATGCTGGCGCTGGCAGACGGTGCGAGCCTTCTCAATGAGACGATCTTCTCCGGAAGATTCATGTACGCGATGGAGCTCGTGAGGCTCGGGGCTCACTTGAGGGTCTCAGACCGCCAAGTGTTCATCCGCGGAGTGTCCTCATTTTACGGTGCACCGGTAGACGCACCGGATCTGCGTGCGGGAGCGGCGCTGGTGCTCGCGGGGATCGCAGGCGATGGCGAGACCCTGATCTCGGGTGTGCATTTTATTGACAGAGGCTACCAACGCCTCGAGGAGAGACTGAGGGCACTCGGTGCGGATATCACCCGACTCGAGAAGCCGGTTCCCTCGCACCGGATTTAGGGGCGGGCTGACCAGCGTACTCGGGGAAGTCGAGGGTCTCCTGCCGACGAGGTACGGAAGGCTCGATGCCCTTTACAGCTCTTTTGCTTACGCGAGAGGCCACGCGAAAGCTGCCCATCCGCAGGGCTTTCTCTCTTTTACTAAGAGTGCCGCGATGAGACTCTCAGCGCTTTTGAGTGGGATCTCAGGCTAAGGAGCGGCACGTGGAGTTTCGCCTAGAGCCGAACGGCGACTTTTTTAGGATGGGGGATTCGTCCGGGCAGACGCACCGTTTCTCCCCGTTTCTTCTGCAAGAGGCAGAAGAGGGAGATGGAACCATCCTGCCCGAGGAGTGGGATCGAGCGGCGCCCCTCCCCGCTATTAAGAGGATCTTTCCTTGGGGTAAAGAGGGTGCGGTTCTGCAGCCTAGAGCGGCGCGAATCTATCTCGAGCGAATCCGGCGGGTTCGTCGTACGTTTTTCTCTCGAGCTAGTTGGACTGTGATGCTTTCACCTGCGCTCTTGGAGGTTCAAGGGTTTGTTTGGAGCGATCTTCTCAGACAGGCGGGCTACCGAAAAGTCCAACTCCAGTCTTCCTTAGATCGCCTGGCTTACAGGGGAGGGCAGCCCGAGTGCGCATTACTGCTGCACTGGGGGCGAGCAGGGGGCGACTTGGGCTTAGCGTTTCGACGGAGAATCCTCAAGTGGACAAGGTTGGGGCCCTGTGAATCGGAGCTGTGCGCTACCTTCGGGCAGCTGCTCGGTGAGCGTCTGAATCGACATCTTACAGATGGGGAGTCAGGGCGGCTCTTTCAGCTGTTCGGCGGCGGCTCCTTGGCCTCTCCGCCGGGACAACTCGTGGAGTTCGTGACTTTTGCTGAGGGGCAGGAGCAGCGTCATAGCCTACTGCAGGCGGAGCTGACGCAACTGATGTTGCGCGCGCTCGAGCCGATACTCGAACAGATAGAATCGTTTTTGCGACAGCTCGGTTCTACGGTTCAAGCAGATCTCTTTGGTGGAGGTTTGACACTCAGTGGGGGGGGAGTCGCTACTCCGTTTCTGGGGAGCTGCCTCGAGAATCTTCTGGAGATTCCCGTGGCGTGCAACCCCGACGGCGAGTGGGCTCTAGTTAAGGGTGATGCCGACGAACTAAGCGGCTGACCTTTCCGGAACAGGATAGCCGAATCCCGGAAGGGAAGGCGTGTCGGATCCCGAGATTGTAGAGCCGTGAAAAGTAAAGTCTTCGCCATATCCGCCTTGAAGTGGCTGCTCGGCCTCTCTATGCTCGCTTTACTCACGCTCTTGCTCGTAGTTCTTCTGTTTTTCGATGCTCTTTCCCAAGTGACGCTTGAAAGGGTTGTTCCGACTCTGCCAGGCACCCTTACCGTGGAGCGCTTTTCGCCTCGGGCTACAGGTTTTCGAGCGCACGGTGTGCGGTGGGTGCTTCCCGGTGGGCGCGAACCTTTTTTCGAAGCTAGCCGAGTAGATGTCGACTTTTCCTACCGTTCAGCTCTAAGGCGAGACTATCTCTCAACGATCCGCACTGTACATATTCGGGGAGGTGGGCTCAGAGCGGTCGTCGACCGCGATGGAACCTTGAATCTGTCGAAGCTGTTCTCTGCGGATAGTACCACTCCGAGGTTTCCACTCGAAGAGATGGCGATGCGCACAGTCCTGGAGGACTGTTGGCTTCTCTATCACGATCGGCGGGGGTCTGGTTTTCTCTACGAGGTCTCCGAGCTGGGCGGAGAGGTTCAGTTCGTTAGAGGGGAGCCGGCGAGAGTAAACTTGGCCGGGCTGCCGGCCCGGGACACGGAATCAGGCTTCACGCTCGAAGGCCAGTTAGGTCTGCCGGACCCTTCAGTGAACATTCAACTGGAGCTCATTAATCTCGGTCTCCTACCTTTCGCCGGCCATCCAGGTTTTGGTCCGGGACTGACCCTCATCGAAGGGCGGCTCGACCTCCAGGCCCGAGCAAGGGGTGAGGCAGAGGCCTGGGGTGACCTCGCGCGAGAAGCCTTTCTCGTTGCTCACGGTCAACTTCGAGACGGGCTCGTTTTGACTCCCTGGATGCCGACTTCCCTGAGGGCTCTCAACGGAAGCTTTCGCCTCGTCGATCGACAGCTGTCGACCGAGGGTTTCCTGGGGCAGGTTGCGGACATCCCCTTTGAACTGACCGCTAGAGCGAAGCTCGGTCCGGGAGGGGACCTAGCGGGAGCGGTAGTAACCGAGAGATTCCCCTTGAGCCGTATCGCGGAGTTTCTCGCTCCGGAGGTTCAGCTCTCCGGGTTTGGTCAGGCGAGGGTCGAGGTTTCAGGTAGTCTTTCAGAGCCCACCCTTTCGGGAGACCTCTCTTTTGAGGAGGTCGCGATCCAAGACCAGAGTGTCGAGACTGCTCGCGCTAGCTTTCTCTTTAAAGATCAGCTCCTATACCTGTCGAATCTCGCGGCGACGAACCGAGCGGGAACAGTGACAGGCGAAGGCTGGATCTTCTTCAGCGACCATCAGGACCCGCGGGTTCTCCTCACTTTTGAGAGCCGGAATGCAGAACTCGATGAGATCATGCCCGGTTTGGCGCAGACGCTCGAGTTCGAGATGAAAGTCTTGGGCTCGCTGGACAACTATCTCGTTTTTGGATCCGGGCAGGTAGATGGAATCGGGAGTTGGGGGCAAGGTCTCTCTACGGCCGGTGGGAGGTTTGTTCTTTCGGGTAACGACCTCATGCTGCTAGACGGAACGGCTTACCAGGGTGGGAGCCTCGTACGACTTCCTTTCGGGAGTTTCGATCTCCAGACGCGGCACTTCGACGGGTTCGTATCGGCCGACGATTTCGCGGTATCGGACGTCCCGGGGGTAGAGGGCGTTCAAGGACGCTTTTCGGGAAGAGCCTTCGTTCAAGGCGACCTCACTGGGCCGACCCCCTTTCTTCAGGCGATGGGCCGAATGACTTCTGGAGAGTTCGCCGTTGGAGGAGAGACGATAAGCGGTGCCCAGGCCTCGCTGTATTACGACGGCTATCAGCTCCAGCTACCGACGTTCTCCGGTAGGCTTCGAGGTATCGACGTTGTGGGCGCCGGAACGGTAGACCCGCGGAACCAAGCGGTAGAGATCTTCGCTGAGAGTAGGGAGTTCGATCGAGCTGGGCTCGGCTTGCCGAGCGGGAACGCCCAGCTTGTCGGTGAGGTGAGGGGGTCGCTCGCCGAAGGTGAAGGCGTCGGGGTCTACGGCTATGTCTCTATGCCGGAGGGTGAAGGGGCTCTGTCGCTCGTCGCGAGGGGGGATAGGAGTTTGACCGGGGTCGTCTGGGCGGACGGCACCTATGAGACTCCGGAGTACGGTACGGTGAGCGGGGCGGCGACGGCAGTGCTGTCCGGTACTCCAGAGCACCTCGCTTTTGAGTACGTCGGCGATCTCGTAGCCGAAGGGGCGTCGGAGCTCGGTCCTGTCCAGCTCACCGGGAGCGCACTGCTGAACGGGTCGGTGCTACATCTGCGTCCAAATCTCTTGTTGGCAAGGGACCACGTTCCAGACCACGCTCCGCTACCTTGGATAGGCTATCAAGGGGTAGCTCATCCGTTCTTTGGGCCCCTACTTTCCGCCCCTCTTGAACGGGTGGTCATCGAAGAGCTGCCTTTCCCGACCTCGCGGGCTCTCAGTTTCAGCGGGCAGACCGATCTCGAGCAGGGCACGCTCGATCTGGAGTACACGCTGCGCGCCTCAGGCCTCCAAGAGTTTGCTGCCCCGATTCTTCGTGAGGCTCAGGGTCGAGAGAGCGGACCGGTCATGCCCAGTGGGCAAGCCCTTCAGATCCTGAGTGGATTCGGTACTGCCCGAGGGGCTGTACGCGGTGCGCTCTCCTCCCCTCGGGTAAGTGCAGACTTTCATCTCCCTTGGATCCTCTTAGGGCAAGGCCCGCAGAGGCGGCAGGGGTTGAGCCTACGGGGAGACCTGAATATCCTCGAGGACGCGCTCCAGATCCCGTACGCTCTGCTCGGGGAGACGCCTATGGATCCTAGACTCTCAAACCCTACTTCGCTACGGCTCAGTGGCCCAGGATTGGCATCGCTGTCGGGTAGGTGGAGTCGGAGTGGACTCTTCGATTTCCGGCTTAGAGCGGAACGGATCAATTCTGAGCTGATGACTTTCATCACCGGCTTACAGCTTCCCGGCATAGCCCCCTACGGTCGCCTCTCCACCGAAGGTTTGAGGCTGTGGGGGCGTCCGGGAGACCCCAATCTCGCTGGACGCATCGTCCTCGAAGACGGCGGTATGTGGATCCACGGAGAGCCGTTTTCGCTTGCGCATGCTTACATCGACCTTCAGAGTAGCGGGAGAGCTCTGAGCCTGGAACGGATCGAAGTCCAGGGGCCGGCGATTCAACTCAGCGGGTCAGGGAGTATCGATCACGACGGGGAGCTCAGCGGGCGGATCGATGCTACCTTGCCCTTCAATGAGTACCGACGCTTGGGGGGGGTCGTAAGCGGGCTAGACGGTGAACTCGAAATGGTGATGCTCCCCCGGGGGAACGCTTGGACTGATCCTGCGGTGGAGGTCGGAGTTCGAGGGCGTAACTTGACTTGGAATCCGGCGGTGCTGGGCGGTATAGAGTCTACTGTTTCCATCGAAGAGTTCGTCTTAGGGCGCTTCGACGGACCGGACGGCCCGTTCCTGAGTGGGATGACGATCCGACCTGAATTGGGCAGTGTTCGATTTGCGGTCCCGGAGGACGGTTTTCGCTTCAAGAGGGCGGAAGGCGGAGCAGAGATTCAAGCCGACGGCTCGATCGAGCTCTCGACGGACGGTTTCCCGATGAGGAGCGCAGATGAGCCGTTCTCTCCGTTGACCTTCATGACTTCGCTTCACGGTCCGCGCTTCGGGGATGCTGAGAGACCGTTTCGCTTGACGGTTAAGAACGGGACCTTTCGAGAGATCGCGAGACTCCTAGGAAGGGGCACGGTCCCCTTCGACTTCAGGACGAATTTCGCTTTAGAGATGCGAGGCCACTGGTGGGAGGATCACCAAAGAGGTGCCGACCCTTCGCTTCCCCATTACGCTTTGCGCATCGAGGACCTCGAGGTTGAAAGAGCTTCTCGAGGTGGAACTTCCGGCTTTCTGCTCTCAGAACCGGCAGAGTTAGCCTATCAAAGGCGAGGGGATGCCGGGTTCTTGAGCTTCGAGGAGGTCACGGGCGACTTCTTTCGAGAGGAGCCTCTCCCCACAGACGAAGAGGGAAGCGAGCCTCGTTTCGAGAGGATCGTCAGAGGTCAGTTCGGGGCCGAGGGGGACCTAGCGCTCATGGAGCTGCCGGGTGCTGAGCCTGTGAGTTCGGCGCACATCGGGGTGGTCGATGTGCCTATGGAGAATCTCGCCTTTCTTCTTCCCGAACGGCTCGACGTAGGTGGGCTGATCGAGACGATCGAGCTGAATCTGACCGGGTCGCTCCCGGAACCACGCCTGCTGGCTACCACGCTGATTTCAGATTTTTGGCTGGGCCCCCTTGCCGGAATGACCTTCAGAGGCTATCTTTCCGGGCGACCCGAGGAGTCCGGCTACCGCATATCGATCAACAGCACATCGGGTGAACCTTCCGGCTTCACTTTCGCTAGCAAGGATCCCCAACTCCACCGCATTCAGGCAGAAGGGTTCGCCCTTCTCGACTGGCGCGACGACCCAGAGGTTGCCCCACCGGACCCGGATCGGTTCCACCACACGGGCTACGGACGCTACGTTTCCTTAGAATCGCCCATCAATCTAACCGGAACGATCGTAGACGACGACCTGGAAGTGCTAGCTGGATTGGTGCCCGGAGAAGAGAGAACGTCGGGTACCTTCGACGCGCATCTCAATGTTAGCGGCACCCTTGAAAGACCTGAGTTCGAGGGTCAGGCCTCTTTGGAGAATGGGCTCTTCGATTCGAACCGCTACGGCCGGTTTCAGGCCTTGCATATCGACTCTTCGGTCGAACGTATCGAAGCTGAACAAGCGGAGCCCGGCCCCGTCTTGGAGCAGAGTTCGAGCGGTCTGATCACACGCTGGAGTCTGCATCGGTTCGAAGGAGAATTGGGAGGCCAACCGTTCTTCGGTCAAGGCAAAGCTGAGTTGGCCGGAATTCGACCTACCTTTTTGGAGATGTTTTTCGTAGGGGAGGCGCTTCCGGTCACGCTGCCACCGATGTACTCCGGGCAGACTAACGTGGAGCTCGAGCTGACCGGTCAAACGGAACAAAGACAGGGGCGGTACAGCTTGCGACCCCTGCTCAGAGGGGCCTTTTCGGTGCCTGCAGGCACGTTTCAGGTCCCTATTAACCCGTTTGGCTCATCCAGTCCCGGAGGGGGGGTGGCCTCCCTCCCTAGCCAACTGCCGTTCGACGTGGACCTGAACGTGAGCTTGGGTCAAGAGTTCTATCTCGAGGCCCTAGGGTCGTCCGTTCGTGTGGTCGGGGATCTGAGGCTGCTCACCGAGGGAGGGGAGCCGAAAGTGTACGGTCGGACCGAACTGACGCGCGGGGTGATCCGAATACCGTTTTACGAAGGCACATTTAGAGTCAGGCAAGGTGTGGCGATATTCGATGGACCGCTCATCCCTCGGCTAGAGGCGGTTCAAGCGGTGGCAGACATGGGAGGCTATCGACTCATCGCACAGGTCTCGGGACGATATCCCGATAGCCTGACCATCGACTTGATCTCCGACCCGCCCTTACCCCAGCAGGAGCTCTCCAGAATGGTGATCATGGGAGGACTCCCCAGTCAGCTGACCGGGGAGCCGAATAGAGGGGCCGGACTCATGCCTGGTCAGGAGATGGCCTTCTTGTCAGGGGCCCTAACCAACCGGCTCACCGATGAGATCGGAAGGTTCCTAATGATGAGTGAAGTCTCGTTCGACTTCATCCCTCCGGCATCGTATGTCATCAAACTGGCAAAGGCGCTGGACCCGCACGATAGGGTTCTCTTCACTCTCACTCGGGTGATCCGTGATGATGGGTATGCGGAGAACCTGTTCGGGCTAGAGTGGAGATTCGCAGAAAATTTCCTGACTAGGATCGCGTTCGATGAGTATGCTCGGGCCCGATTCTGGTTCCAGAGCATCACTCGTTTCTAAGTCGGCCGGAGGTAGTCGGCCGGAATCTCAAGACCCGCGAAAGCCAAGTTCGAGTCCGGAGT
>CAZDLH010000059.1:0-9619 GCA_964505925.1 uncultured Burkholderiales bacterium | reverse complement strand
GGTCTCGTCCGGCTCGAACGGGATCTCGAAGGCCGCGCACTTGAGGTGGCTGAGCAGGATCGAGAGGTTGTCCGGGTCGATGCGCGCGTGCTCTGGCGTGCTCTCAAAAAAGTACTCCGGGCTCTTCATCAGGAACTGATCGAGGGGATCGCTCCGACCCACCATGATGACCGCCGACTCCCCGTCCCTGCGCCCGGCCCGCCCGGCCTGCTGCCAGGTGGAGGCGATGGTGCCCGGGTAGCCCGCCAGAATAGCGAGCTCCAACGAGCCGATATCGATCCCTAGCTCCAGCGCATTGGTGCTGACCACCCCCAATACCTTACCTTCCCTCAGGCCGCGCTCGATCTCGCGGCGAACCGACGGTAGATAGCCGCCGCGATAGCCGCGAACGCGTCCCTCCTGCTCTAAGGTCCGCTCGAACTGCTCCTTCAGCGCCCGGGTCAACACCTCGACGCTCAAACGGGAACCGGCGAACACGATGCTGCGCACCCCTTCCCGCATAAAGATGCGCGCCACCCGCTTGGTCACCGAAAGATACGATCTCCTGATGCCGAGCTCGCGGTTTAGAACCGGAGGGTTGATGAAGGCCACCGTCTTGGGCCCGGAGGGAGCTCCGCTCCGGTTCACGATCGATACCGGTACCCCGAGCAGCGCCTCGGCGTGCTCCTTGGGGTTCGCGATGGTCGCCGAACACAGCAAAAAGACCGGATCCGAACCGTGGAAGCGACAGATCCTTTGAAGGCGTCGGAGGACGTTACCGAGGTGGCTTCCGAAGACCCCCCGATAGGTGTGGAGCTCATCGATGACCACGTACTTGAGGTCGGCGAAGAAGCGGGCCCACCGAGTGTGGTGCGGAAGGATCCCGGTGTGCAGCATATCCGGGTTGGTGATCACGACGTGTCCCCGGGTGCGGATAGCTCGGCGGGCGTCCGACGGAGTGTCCCCGTCGTAGGTGAAGACCCCCAGCTGCGTCCCCACCGTTCGATCTAGCTCCAAGAGTTCGGCCAACTGGTCCTGGCTCAGAGCTTTGGTGGGGAAAAGGTAGAGGGCCCGGGCGGTGCGGTGCTGCAGCACGTCTTGGAGTACCGGAAGATTATAGCACAGCGTCTTACCCGAGGCGGTCGGAGTCACGATGACGGTGTGTTTCCCCGACAGAGCCGAAGAGATCGCTTCCGTCTGGTGCGAGTAGAGGCGGTCGATCCCGCGCTCTTTGAGGCCGTCGATGAGAGCGCGGTCTAGCCCGGCGGGCCAAGGCCCGTAGTCGGCCTCCTTCGGCTCTAAGCGGTGAACGCAAGCCACGTTCCCCCGAGCCGTCTCAGAGGCCAGAAACTCTTCGAGGACCTCCCTTAATCGGGAGGGCTCAGCGCTCCTCATCGGGGGTGCGCAGCGTCAGGCTCAAGGCGTGCACCGGCCCCGCCATCTCTTCGGCCAGGATCCGGTGAACGGTGCGAAACCGCGCTACTCGGGATTCGCCCTCGAAAGCGCGGCTAACGATCAGTACATTGAAGTGGCTCTCCCCGGTACCGGGGGAGCTAGCGTGTCCAGCGTGGTGGTGGGAGACGTTCTCGATCTCTAGCCGTATAGGCTCGAGGTCTTGGGTGAGCTTCTCTCGCATCTTCTCTTCGACTTGGCTCATGGATTGGGACCTGCTGCTTGAAGGATCCGCTGCACATCGCTCCAGATCCGTTTGGAGAGGCAGTCGACCTGCTCCGGTGCGAACAGCGCGTTGTTAGCGGTCGCGATCTCTTGCCGGATATCGCCCGCCAACTCCTGCCGGGACTTGGGGTTCTTTTCTCCTACCGAGGCCCAGATCGAGCGCTGCAAGACCACCGTTCGATGCGCTACTGGACGCAGCACCGGCCGCAGCTTCTGGGCCCGCTCCAGCTCGAGCCCCGCGTAGATGACATCGATGGCCGGCTCGTACTGCAAGAGATCGGTGGCCAGTTCGTAGTTCTCGGCCGCAGCCCCCGAAGGGGCGTCCTTGGAGTGGTCGAGGCAGTAGGCTCGCAACGTCTTGCGGATCGACTCCCCGGGCTCTAGGGTCAACTCCACCGACTCCTCGAGCATGATCGGCTGCACCTGACCGGTAGGGTCGTCGAGCACCATACCCGGCACGAACCGGAGAGTCGCCTCCGACTGTCCGCTGTTGGTCAGGGTCATATCGACCATCTCGCCGGAGACCAGGCCGAGGCCCTCGAAGGACACCTCGATCTCCGCAGAAGCGAGCTGTCCAGCCAAGGCGACGCTCGCCGCCTGCACCGAGGCTATCGTGGACTGGGCCGGCACCGGCAGCGCGGACCAGAACAGGAGTAGGAGCAGCGCGAACGGCGCGGCTCGTCGAGATAAACGCAGATTCGTCACCTTCGGCCTCCTTAGAACTGTTTCGAAAAGATCAGATAGGGCACCGGACCGCGGCTCGCGTTACGACCTAGCTCCCGCCGCCCGATGGGCCAGCCGATATCGGCTCGGATGAAGGTCTGCTCCGGGAGCCGAAACTGCATGGTCACTCCGGCCCCCGTGAGGTGCGCGTTCGGGAGCTCCCCCGGCAGCGGGTTCTTGACGTAGGCCCCGCCGTGGTCGATAAACCCGCCGATCTCGAAGAGCTCCCGATGTTCGGCGAGCGGCGCGAACCGGAGCTCCGCCGAAAGGCTGTAGCCCGAATCTCCGAGATAGGCGGACTGCGAGTAGCCCCGAACGCTGCCTATCCCTCCCAGTCCGTACTGCTCGGCGTACGGCAGGGGCGCGAAAGCCGTCTGTTGGGTGCCCCTGAGCACCAAGTACGCAGAACTGCTCAGCCCTTGGACCCGAGATAGATCGAAATTCATCTTGGTGAACCCACCTCCGGCGCCTCGGCTCGACAGCGGATCCCCCGGGGACATCCCGCCTAGCGCCGACCCCAGATCTTGAGTGAGACGAAAAGAGCCGTAGTTGCGCGCCTGACCTTCCCCCCAGTCGCCGGACAGTCCGAAGATCGCCTCCCGGAGACGATCTTCGGACAGCGCCTGACCCAAAATACGGTTCTCGATATCCTGATAGATAAAGCCGCCCTCGAGGACCAAGTTCGCGTCCACCGAACGAATGAGCTGATGCCGCACGAGGGCTCGTATCACGTCGGCCCGCCCGCGGATGTCGAGCACCTGAAACTCCTGACCCACCTGGAAGGCCGAGTTGGCGTAGCTCAGGTCGAAAGTGGTACCGACGTTGTTGAGCGGAGTCTGGTACCCCACCATGAAAAGGTTCACCCCATCGGTGTCGGCGTTCAGCAGGCCGGAGTTGACGTAGCGAAGGCTCAGGGTGTCGCCCCGGCCGCTTAGATTCCCCCACTGAAAGGTAGCGCCCAGGCGGTGCTCCCCGGTGGTCCGAGAGCCGAGATTATTGTAATCGATACCGAAATGGAGCGGACGGCTGTCGGAGACCTGCAGCACCACGTCGACCTCGCCCTCCTTGGAGCCCTCCCGCAGCACCGAGCGAACGTTCAGGTCGCGCTGGTCGTTCATCAGCAAAAGCTGCCTTTGGACGGCGCTGTTTCTAGGGAGATCGGTGTCGCCCCCCTCCCCGAGGGCGGGCTCGAACATCCATCTCAGGTAGTCGTCGCTGTAGAAGCGGTTCCCCTCGACCGAGACCGTGCCGATCTGGGCCTCCACCACCCGAATGGTCAGCGTACCGCTGGTCAGGTCCTGCTCCGGCAGATACGTCGAGACCGTCAGATAGTCGTGCTCGCGGTAGCGGCCCACGATCTCTTCGGAGAGCCGGCGGATCTGGTCGAAGGTCACGACCCGCCCCTCCCACGGCGCTAGGAGGTCTTCGAACTCGCTGGTCGGCAGAGCTCGATTCCCCTTCAGCTGGATCTTGTGCACCTTCACCTGCTCGACGGTAGGCAGAGGTTCGCTGGTCACCGCAGGCGACTCTCGAAGATCGAGTTCTAGTTCGAAGGGCGAACCCTCGGGTAGTGGGGCATCGGAGCTCGCCGGCTGGGACTGCGCCTCAGCGGCGGTCGTTCCGGAGGGCGGCTCCTCCCCTAGCTCGCTCGACCCTTCGGCCATCGCCGGACCGGCCGAGAAACACTGAAGTATAAGACCGAGGACCGCCGTCCTCTTCAAGCCGGTATAGCTCACTACCAGACCCTCCCCCATTCGAACTACAGGCATCGAACATTCTAACCACGGCGAATTCTGCAGCCGTTACGCCGGGGCCTGCTAACTGCCCGATCGAGCTTTGCGAGGCGAACCGAACTCCGCGTGCAGATCCTCGAAGCGCCGCAGGGGCGCCGGACCGTGCCGAGCGACCCGTTCTCGGACCTGTGCTAGCGTGAGGCGCTGGGGCCGAGACTTCGAGAAAAACTGATCGGCGTAGCAGATAAGCTTCTCTTCGATGGTCAGCGGCAGCATCTGTCGAGGGGGTAGAGGAAGCCCGTCCCGGCGTATCTCCTCGACGGTAAAGCCAGTGCCCACGTGGCGCTCGCAGACCAGCCCGTGGGCCGATAGCCCTCGTTCCTCGCAGAGCTGCCTGCCGATCACCCCGTGCCTCAGGTACGGTTCAGAGCCGTAGCAGGCGATCCCCGGGGCGTGGGTGTAGCGGATCCCTAGGTCGTGCAGCCAGGCGGCTTCGGCTACGAATCTAGGGTCGAGATCGGCACGCTCGACAGCCAGCTCCAAGGCTAGGCGGCAGACGGCAAGCGAATGGCTCTCCAGTACGGCGGTGGCGGGGTCCCCTACCGGATAGTGGGCCCGGAAAAGCTGTCGTACCGGCTCGGACTGGGAATCGAACGCCGCTGAGTCCGGGGTCACCTCACTCGACACCCGAACGCCCGGAGCTCTCCTCTTCCGGGTCGCCGAGCTCGCCGGGAGAGCCATCGGGCTCCGGAGCGACCGCCTCCTCGGCCCCGCCCTCGTCAGCTGGATCCTCGTCAGCTGGATCGCGCTCGGGCGGCAGAGCCCGACTGGCTCCGACCCCGAGCAGAAACTCGCTGGTCTCGGCGGCCTCGTTGCGGCTGCTCCGCTCGGCCAGGTCCAGCGGGGTGGCCCCTTTGGTGTCCAGGCTGTGTAGGTCCGCGCCAGCATCGACCAGCTCCCGTACCACCTCCAGGTGGCCGGCGAGGGCGGCTTCGTGCAGCGGGTATCTCCCCCGGGCGTTCGGAATGTTCGGGTCTCCCCCGTCCCCTAAGAGGAGCCGGACGCACGGGAGGCTATTCGAGAGTACGGCCCGGAACAGCGGTGTGTAGCCATCCCCGTCGATGACGTTGGGGTTGGCCCCTTTTGCCAGCATGAGCTTCACCGCCGTGGAGCTCCCGCGGTGGGCGGCGGCGTGCAGCGGCCTGCTCCCTCTATCGGTGCTGCGATCGACATCGGCGCCCCGGTCGAGCAATAGGGTTACCACCTCGACTCGGTCGAGCACAGCGGCTCGGTACAGCGGTCCGATCCCCTCGTACAGCTCGGACTCGAGCCACTCGGGATGGGCCCGCAGCAAGCGCTCCACCTCGGCCGTACGCCCGTCGGTCAACGCCCGGTAGAAGGCGTCGAGATCGTTTTCCGACTCGGCGCTGTAAGCGATAGCCGAAGGGCCGGGAGGCTCTGTGCTCCCCGGCGAAGCGGCGACCTCACCGCCGAGCAGAAGTCCGATCCCGACGAGCGACCCGAGGGCGGTCTTGAGAAATCTGTCGGTTCTGTTACATCGGGTTAACATCCGTTCACATTATGGCAATCTTTCGTCAATCCTTTTAACACCTTCGCCTGGAGCCACCCATCGCCATACCCTAAGCTTAGATAGGGGGCGGAAACGGAAGACGCGAGTCTCCCGACAGTTTTTGACTAGAAGTGAAGTTTAAGGAGTGACCTCCCGTGCTCGAACCGATCATAGGACAGATCCTCTCCCAGGGGCATAGCCTCGAAGACGCCGTTCGGGAGGCCCAATCCCTGGCGCGCGAAGCCTACCGGAGCGCCCGAAGCCTGCAGTGCAAACTCGATGGGAACCCCCGCACCCGCACCGTTCGGGAAGACCTGCTGGAGCCGCTACTACGCAAGGAGCGCGAAGTGATCGCTCTGAGCGAAAGGGTCGCGGCCGGCGGTAGCCGCCGCACCAGCGACAGTTGCCAGCTCAGCGCGCTGCTGCGCAGACGGCAACGGGAGTACGAGATCCTGTGCCTAGAGATCCCGTACCACCAGCTTTGCCGAGAGTTCCGAGGCCTGGTGGAAGCCTACCTGGAGGCTCGCCGAAAAGAGATCTATCTCGGGGACGCCGAGCGGTTCCGCCGCGCCGTCTTCGACTACCTCAACCAAGCCGCGCTCGCCAGCTGAAAAAGCGCCCCCAGCCGAGCGAGTTCGTCGAACCCGCCCTAACCCTCCCGTTGGCCCGAAGAAGAGGGGTTCCCCCGAGACCGCAAAAGTGCTCCTCCTGAGGAGTCGAGCATGAGTGAATTCGAGCTGGTCCCCGAAAACGAACCCACCCGCCGACAGGCTGCCCAGTGCACCGGACGACCGGTGGTAGCGGCCCGCGTGGTCGAAGGCGCCCATCCGTTCGAACGACCCCATCTGTTCGAACTACGGATCGAAGAGCGGACCGCGAACCCAACAGAGCTAGCCCCCCCGGGGCTGAACCTACGCCTTCAACCCGCCGACGGCGCCTCGCCGTGGAGCTGGCGCAGCGGGGACCACGGGTTCACCCTCAGCTTCAACGGACGAGCTATCCTCACCACGGACTCCCCCCCGGGTCTGGAGCCGATCGAGCTCGCTCAGCTCCCGGGACTCAAAGCGCGTACCGGCGATCTCCTGCCCGAGCCGTACCGCCGGGCCCTGCGCTGCCGCTTCCTCATGGCCCCCGACGATCGCTACTACGGCCTGGGCCAGCGCGCGGCACCCCTGGAGCGCCGGAGTACCAGCGCGGTCAACTGGGCCACCGATGAGGCCAGCGGCCATCACCGCACCACCGACCCCCTCTATCAGGCCCATCCGCTGCTGTGGGGCGTGCGGGGCTCGGTCTGGTGGGCCGCCCTCTTACTGCACACCCCCTACAGTCGCTTCGACCTGGGGCAGTCCGACCCGGGCCTCTTAGAGTGGCTCACGCTGGGTCCGAACCTGCGCGCACTGGTGGCCGCCGGGGACTCCCCTACGGCTCTGCTCGAGTCCCTGCGGCAGGTCCTACCCAGCGAGCCGCTACCGCCGCTGTGGGCCCTAGGGTTCCATCAGTCCCGGTGGGGCTATCGGGACCGCTCCGAAGTCGAGGGGCTCGTCGACGAGTTTCAGCAGCGAAGCCTCCCGCTCGACGTCGTCCACCTCGACATCGACCACATGCGGGACTACCGCTCGTTCAGCTTTTCACCGGAGCGCTTCCCCGAACCCGAGAAGCTCTTCAAAGAGTGGAAGCAGCGCGGGGTGCGCGCCGTCACCATCGTAGACCCGGGCCTGAAGTTCGACCCCGACCCGGCCTATCCGCCGGCGGTCGAGGCGCTGCGCGACGGCCACCTACTGACCACCGAGGGAGGCGCTCCGTTCGTAGGCTACTGCTGGCCCGACGAAGCCCTGTTCCCGGACTTCGGTCGAGCGCGGACCCGGCAGTGGTGGAGCGAAAAGGCGCGCTTTTATCTCGATGCCGGAGTCAGCGGCCTGTGGATCGACATGAACGAGCCGGCCGTTTTCGATCGGCCGTTCTGGTCTGGGCAGGCCCGGCAGCACCCCATGCCGCTCGGGCTACCCAGCGGCGAACCGGAGCAGCGCGCCCCCCACGCGGCCTGGCGAAACCTATACGGCAGCTGGATGGCACAGGCCACCCGGGAGGCCTGGGCAGATCGCGAACAGCGCCCCTGGGTCCTGACCCGCTCCGGGTTCACCGGGGTGAGCGCCTTCGCCAGCTCCTGGATGGGAGACAACACCTCGTGGTGGGAGCACCTACGGCTCTCCTTGCCGCAGTTGGCCTCCATGAGCCTCGTCGGTAGCAGCCACGTGGGGGTCGACGTGGGAGGCTTCTTCGGGCACTGCGACGAGGAGCTCTACTCGGCCTGGATCGAAGCCTCGGTCCTCTACCCGTTCCAACGGGCCCACTCAGCCCTCGGAACTCGAGAGCAGCACCCCTGGAGCTACGGTCCCGAGGTCGAAGAGACAGCGCGCAGAGCCCTACGGCTGCGCTATCGGCTACTCCCGTATCTCTACACCGCCGCCGAGCGATGGAGCCGAGGCCAAGGCCCCCCTCTATTACGCCCCCTCTTCTTCGACTACCCGAACGACCCCCGGTTCTTCCATCTCGAGGATCAGGTTCTCCTCGGGCGACATCTGCTGGCGGCGCCCTTTCTGGTGCGCGGCCAGAGCGAGCGCCTAGTGGTTCTGCCCGAAGGGGAGTGGGTGGAGCTGCACACCGGTCGGCGACTCCCGGGAGGGCAGAGCCACGTCGTCTCCCGGACCCCCGGTCTGACTCCGCTGTTCCAAGCTGCCGGAAGCGCGATCCCTATGCTCGAAGCCGACGCCATCCCCCGCCACACCGGCGACCTGGCCGACCTGCCCTGGGCGCTCTACTGCTGTCCCGGCCGCTCCCCCCGGCCGGCGGAGCCCTCCGACCTGTATTGGGACGACGGTGAATCCTCGGCGCCCCTCGAGGATCCGGCGCACGGCTGGAGGGTCCGCTTTCGGCTCGAGCCCGAAACGGCCGAGCGCCCGCTGAGCGTGTCCGTCGAGGGTCCGTTCGGCGGCGCTGCGCCTCCCCGGCCGTCGATCGCCGTCTACCGGCCGGGAACCCAGACCGAAGGGGGTTGGGTTCGAGAAGGCGACCTGGAGCTCCCCGCTGCAGCTCCGGTGAGCGACTGAGCGTGGTCCGCGGCGCATTATCCCGCCACGGGAAGGACCCTCACCGCTGCCACCGCTCCGCTCGGCAGGAGCTCCCCTGTTATGGTAGAGAACAGGGACCCCTCCATGCGCACCCTAACCTTTGAACCCGGCCGCTGCCGCCTAACGGAAACCCCCGCCCCCGCCCCCGGACCGGGGCAGGTCCTCCTTCGCGTCCGCGGGACGCTGCTCGATGAAACCCATCTCGCCGACTTCCGGCAAGGTAGTGTCCAGGCTCCCTATCTGGTCTTCGGCGAAGTACTACAGCCGGGAGCCGGCGTGATCGGGGTCCGCCCGGGTCAAAGCGTCCTCACCATCTGTCGGTCCCCGCTGAGCCACTACCTGCTCCAGCCCGCCGAGGAGGTCCTCTCCACCGAACAGAACCGCCCGGCCGCCTGCATGCTGCTCGGGATCGCTTTGGCCCAGAGGGCGGTAGAGCCAGGTGAGCTGTATCCGGAGTCCACCGTCATTAGCGGTGCGGGATTCGTGGGCCTAACCTTGACAGCTCTCTTGCCGACCACCACACCGTGGGTCTTCGGCACCAGTGAAGCGGCCCTACTGGTGGCCCGGGACCTAGGCGCGGCCCACACCCAGGAGTGGGACCAACTCGACGCGACGCCCGACGAGCGCCCCCCCGAGGAGAGGGGCTACGGCGCCGTCTGTCTGGAGACCACCGGCCGGCTCGAGATCTATCAGCGGGTGCAGCACCTCACGCTGAAAGGGGGTCAGGTCGCGATGGCGGTCCCCCCGGGAGGTGAGCAGACCGACTTTCCGTTCGACGCCACCAGGCTCCACTACGATCAGATCAGCTG
>CAZDLH010000058.1:0-9663 GCA_964505925.1 uncultured Burkholderiales bacterium | reverse complement strand
ATTCAGTTCGTTTATTCAGATATGACGGAAACTGAAGCTGCATCTCGAAATTCGACTCGGTATCGCCAGGCCCGACAAACGACTGCTCGAGGTGCTGCATCAAGCTCCTCCGAACCGCCTCGAACTCCACCAGAAGTTCGTGGGAGGCCTCCTGGCTCTGCTGAAGCATCGCGTCTTTCAGCGAATCCCGGAGAGCCGCCAGCCGGCGCTGTATTTCGATGCCCTGAGCATCGACCTCCTCATCCCTAGCTGGGTCCGCGTGGAGCCTGCCTCCAGCCGATGCGAGAGCGGCTGTCATCTCGTCGAGAAACTCTGCCAACTCCTCGATCTGAGTCGTCGTGATCTTCCCCGACTGCTGCCAACTCTTCGACGCCCGATCGACCCGAAGGTCCTCAGAGAAGGTCGCTCGCTCGACCTCTAAATTGTGACGGGTCTCCAGCAGGGGGGCCAACATCTCCAGGGCACCCACCAGCATTCGCCCCGCCTTCGCGAGATCGTCATCCGGCTGAGGCCCCGATTGGCGCCCCTCGAGGTAGAGTGCTAGCGCACCGACCCCGTTCTTAAGCAGTCCAACCGCCTCGTTCGCGCGCTCGATCAATCCCAAGCGCTTCGGGTACAAGACGGCGAAGTCCGACCACTGCCCCTCACACCTTCTGACCCAGGCGTAGAGCAGCGGCAATCGCGCAGCGAGACCAGCGCAGTGCGCCTCGCTCGGCGGCCTCGTTCGCCCCAGTAGCAGCACCTCGTTAACCAAGGGAACATTCGTCAAGGGTCTGACCGAGCCGAGCGCCGCCCCGAAATGGGCCAACCGGGCCTCCAGCTCGTAGACCAACCCGGGGAACTCCGACACCTCGCCCTTCTCCACTCCAGCGAGGAGAGCATCCAGCGCTCCCTCTAGTGAAGCGAACAGCTCCTCGGAACCTTCCAGCCCCAACAGGAGTGGCGCCTCCCAGTTCAGGCGACGGCCGACCCTCCTGAAAAAATCCAAAAGGGCCGCCTGGATCTCCGGCGACAGGGCCTCGCTTTGGGCCGCCTTAAAAGCTGCCGCTATCGGCAGGCGAAGCTCCCGGGCCGAAAGAAACTTTCTCTGTCCGCCCGTACGAGCAGCAGCCTCGAAGCTGCTGCCTTGCTCCTCGAAATTCGGCAGTTCAGTCGCCATTTCTGCTAAATGTGTGTAGAGGGTCATGCAGCCATAGTTTAGGACGGAACCGAACCCCAGTCATTGATCGAGATCAAAGTATCCGTTTGTACTACTCCCCCTTCAGAACATGGTGTAGTCTGACCATTGTCGAGCACAGCATAAAAGGGAAGCTAGACAAGAATCCATGGAGTCACTTCTTAAAAAATTTGAACTGCTCGGCTCTCTGCCGGACGCAGAGCTCAAACTCATCGCCGCCCATCTAGAGATCCAGGAGTTCCCTCCGCGGTGCAGGTTCATCGAAACCGACGACGAGACCATGGGAATCTTCTTCATCTTCGAGGGGCGACTCAAGATCATTCGGGAGTCCAGCGATGGGCAAGAGCAGATAATCGCTATCTTGGACACCCTCGAATCCTTTGGCGAGGCCGCACTCTTTCATCGAGGCGGGTACGCTGCTTGCGTAGAAACCCTAGAGAAGAGCAGACTGGGTTTTCTGCCAAAGGAACGGTTCCTCGATCTGCTACAGCGCCATCCTGCAATAGGGCACCGGATAATCTGTGACCTCAGCGAGAAGCTCCGCCAGATGATAGCTATGGTGGACAGCTTAGCTCTCAAAGACGCCCGGGGACGGGTCTGCTCCTACCTTTGTGAACTGGTCCCCGAAGAGTCCGATGCCTCCCTCACTGTCGACCTTCCCCTTTCTAGGACTTTGATGGCTCGTCTTCTAGGCATCAACGGGGCGACACTTTCTCGCACTTTGACAGGCCTCGTCTCCGATGGGGTCCTCGCAGAGCTCCATCGCGACCGGGTCACCATACTGTGTCCTCGGGAGCTAGGGGAGCTAGCTGGCTCTTAAGGACGCTCACGAGGAGTTCTAGAGCGTTTCAACTAAACTCCGGATACGGCATCGCTACGAGCCCTCAACTCGGTGTGAACCGCTAGCACAACGACTGGGGCTTCCGAGCGGCCTCCGCCGTGTTACCCCACCGGGTCAAGGGAAGTAGAGTTGAAGAGCCATAGAGTCTTGCTCCTAAACGAGAGTTCTAGCGAAGGGGCCGTCGAGGGTCGCACGCTCGAACTCGCGAGAGCGCTGCACGACGAGTCCATCTCAGCGCTGATCCTGGGTTCCCCCGGCAGCCACTTAGCCCGACTATCCAGAGTTTACAAAGTACCGTTTCGTCCTTGTGCCCTAAAGGGCAGCCGAGGGATGGAAGGGGTGTTCGAGGTCTGGAGGAGGGTCCAGCACTTCCGTCCGAGTGTGGTCCACGCCATCACCGGCCAAAGCCTGCTCACCGCATCCTTAGCCCTACATCTAGCAGGGAAACATCAGCCAGGGCTGGTCGCAGAGGCCGACCCCGGTGATCACCCCCTCCTTCCCTGTCCGCTCACGTGGGCTTTCCGTCAGTGCCAAGGCGTGCTCCTCAACGCCCCTTCGCACCGCTCTGAGTTCACAGATCGGGTGAGGGACTTCCCAGGCCGGATGCTCACCGTCCGATTCGGACTTCGCCCCGCCCCGGTCCAGCCTCGTCCCCTCCCCTTCTCTGCTCCCCTGAGGATCGGGCTTCTCGGGTTTCGAAATGGCGAAGACATCCAGACCCTTCACCGGCTCCTAACCAACCGGTCTCAGGTGGAGCTGAGCCCTCTCCCCCCACCGACCTCCCCTGGTCCCGCTGGGTCCTGGCCGACACCCACCCCCACCCCCGTCCCCTTCGAGGAGTGTCTCGGGGAGTGTCTGGGGCGGTTCGACATATGCGTCCTAGCGGCCCCGGGAGGCGGTCTCCATCTGGCGCACTTACCGATCCTTGCCACACCTCTACCGGTTTTAGCCGAGCGGTGTCCGGAGAACCTAGAGCTCCTACGCGACAACGCTTCCCTCTTCTCTCCCGGCGACCTTAGGACTTTGGCGAAACTCATCGACGGTATCATTGAAGACCCATCGCTTTGGGTAGCTCGGGCGCTCGAGCGAGCAACCAGAATCCGTCAGCGCTTCGCACGAGAGCTCCTCCTTCAGTCTCACCTGGCTGCCTACGAGGCCGTGACGTGAAGCCCAGAGCGCTGGTCGTGCATACCGGCGGGGGGCTCGGAGACGTCTTGCTCTCTACACCCGTCATCGATGCTCTCAACGACGACGGGTACCTAGTCGATATGATCGCGCGTAAGGGGACGGCCTCGGTCCTATCCGGCCATCCTAACCTCCACCATCTCAGTACCATCGAAACCCGCGATCCTCCGACCCTACCAGCGATGAAACGGATGGCCCAACAGATCCGCGAGAAGCGGTATCGAGTGGCCCTCCTACTCTGGACGACGACCAGGTGGGCGTGGACACTCTACTGGTCCGGAGTCCCTTGGCGGGTCGGGCAAGACTCACGGCTCCTCTCATCTTTTCTGTTCACCGACCCCGTCCGTGTCCGCTCCGAACATGGGGATACCCAGACCCACCAGACCCAGATACTGCTCGACTACGTGAGGGTTCTCGGGATCACTCCGAACTCCGTGACCCCCTTCATCGCCATCCCGGAGGACGCCCGGACTAAAGCTCAACGACTCCTCGTGGATGCACCAAAAAACTGGGGAAGCGGTCCCATTATCGCCTTCCATTCCGGCAAGGGACTGCCGCTCACCGTCGAGAGATGGCCTGTCGACCACTTCGCAAAGATAGCAGACCACCTTCAGCGAGCCCTCGACGCCCGCCTTATTTTGACCGGTGGACCGGCCGAACTCGAGATCGTTGAATCCCTCTCGGCCCAACTCGGCAGGCCCCACCTTAACGTGGCGGGGAAGACGTCCCTTTCTACATTGGCCGCCCTCGCTCAGATCTGCGATCTTTTCATCTGCCCCGATAGCGGACCCATGCACGTGGCCGCCGCCGCGGGGGCAAAGGTGATCGGTATCTACGCCCTCGACGAAGATTTCCCCGATCGTTGGGCGCCGCACTGCGCTCAACGGCGGATAGTCCGTCCCCCCCGACCGGCCTGTCCCCCGGGCTGCCGCAAGCCGAGCTGCCCCTCCTTCGTCTGCTATCGCAAGGTTGAACCCGAGCTCATCCTCCGCGCAGCGCGCGACCTCCTGGCCGATGAGGGCAGCCCTATTCGAGGTTCGAGCTAGGCCAAACGGAGCATCTCAAGAGGAATCTCTGGAGGTTGCCGGAAAACGCAGAGCCTATGACTGCTCCACTGCAAATTGGAGTTGACGCTTCGTCTCTCGAAACGGAACAGCACGGAATGGGTCGCATGCTTCGCAGCGTGCTCAACGAGTGGAAAAAGTCGTTCTCCGAACAGCTGATCCTCTTGGTCCGTGAACGTCGCCAGCTCGCAGCTTTAGCGGACGGCCCGTACTCGAAGTGGGAGCTCAAAGTGGCATCTCAAGTCGAAAAGCTCGACATCTGCTGGTTCCCCTTCAATCGAGTTGGATGGGAAACCGACTGCCCCAGAGTGGTGACCATCCACGATGTCGCGCCGTTTACCGAGTACCACAACGATAACAGGCGACGCGAACAAGACTGCGATCGTCTACTGCAAGCTGCCCACCGAGCCGACCGGATCATCACCAGCTCGAATTTCTCTCGAACTGAGATGCTGCGCCACCTAAACTGTGACATCGGCCAAGTGGATGTCATTCCGTTAGGCTATGACCCCGTCTTCCACACCCACCGGAATCACTATTTGGACACCTTTTTCGCAGAGAAGATCGAAACCGGGCCGTACATACTCTTCGTGGGCAACTCTGAGCCGCGCAAGAACCTTCAAGGTCTGCTGGAAGCTTTTCTACTCCTGGAGTCCCAAACCGACAGTCGACTCGTTCTCGTCTGCCCAAGACCGCCCTCGCCGAGATGGGCTGACCGGATCCGCGGAAAGCTCTCCCCGCTTACCGAAGCCATCAATCGTCTCGGAGAGCGTATCATCTGGCTCGAAGGCGTCGACGACGCAACGCTCGCCGAGCTCTATCGCCGCTGCCAAGTTTTTGTGATGCCTTCCTATTACGAAGGATTCGGGCTTCCGCTGCTAGAGGCGATGGCCTGCGGAGCGCCCACCGCGGCAGCTAGAACCGCCTCTCTTCCCGAGGTCGGTGGTGCCGTTCCGTACTGGTTCAACCCTAGCGATCCGGTCGACATCGCCCGAGCTATTATGGAGGCCGTGGAAGCGCCCAACGGCATTATTGGCCCCGAAAAGGCCGCAGAATTCTCTTGGGAAAGCACTGCAGCTAAGATCGAAGAGACCTTAGTGCAGATGGTGGGAACGCGTAAGTGAAACATTCTCAGGTCGTCTCCGGTACAGAAAAGTACAAGGAGGCTCTACTCCGCTTAACCAGTCAAAGGATCTTGGTCCTCGGCGATCTGATGCTCGACACCTGGATGTGGGGGAAAGTCAGTCGCATCTCGCCCGAAGCTCCGGTCCCAGTCGTCGATGTCGAGAGGACCTCCTACACTCCCGGAGGCGCCGCGAACGTGGCCTGCAACCTCCTCAGCCTAGGATGCGAGGTGAGTGTCGCCGGGGTCGTAGGGCGAGACGACGCGGGCGACCGACTGGTCGGAGCGCTCCGAACTCAAGGAGCCGACGTCAGCGGGATCGTTCGTAGCTCACTACGCTGCACGACGGTCAAGACCAGGGTTATCGCCCATTCCCAACAGGTAGTTCGAGTAGATCAAGAGGAGCGGAGCCCCCTTTATCCCGAGGAGAGTCGAGAGCTCGAAGACTGGTGGCAAGGCCGCTCCGCCGATTTCGACGGGATCTTCTTGTCCGACTACGATAAAGGCTTCTTCACTTCGCCGGTTCTGACCGGTCTACTGCCGAGTCTCATCGCCGGTCCCACACCGGTCGTCGCCGGCCCTAAGCCCAACAACATCTCGCTGTTTACGAGGGTGGACTGCCTCACCCTCAACGCCCTCGAAGCCTCCCAAGCGACGGGTCTACCCGTGGGTACCGACGCCGAAGCCTCCGAAGCCGGCCGGATCCTACTCGGCTCTACCGCCGCGGCCTCCGTCTTGGTCACCCGCGGAGAGAAAGGGATGACTTTCTTTAGCAAGAGCGGCGAGAGCATCGGCGAAAAGGCTTTAGCCACCGAAGTTTTCGATGTTAGCGGAGCTGGCGATACCGTGCTGACAGTCCTAGGGCTCGGCCTGTGCGCCGGTATCGATCCCCGGTCCTGCGTAAAGCTCGCCTCCCACGCCGCTTCGGTCGTCGTGCGGAAACTCGGTACCGCCACCGTCACCGTCGAGGAGATAACAGCCTCCCTGGTCAGGCGACGATGAGCCCCTTCGAACCGTCCGCACCGATTCTAACTAGAGAGGGCGCCCTCAGTCTGGTCGACAGCTGGAAGAAGGACGGAGCCCTCTTGGTTACGAGTAACGGCTGCTTCGATCTTCTGCACGCTGGCCACCTCAGAACGCTGTGCGAGGCCCGCAGCTTCGGAGACAAGCTTCTCGTCGCGATCAACTCCGACGCCTCGGTGCGCCGTCTCAAAGGAGCTCAGCGCCCTCTGGTGCCGCAAGAAGAGCGAGCGGCGCTCTTAGCCGGTCTCAGGTGCGTCGATGCGGTAGTCGTCTTCGATGAAGACACCCCTTTGGAGCTGCTCGGCGAGATCCGCCCTGATGTCCACGTTAAAGGTGGCGACTACCAGAAGGGGGACCTACCTGAAACGGCCCTCCTCGAATCGTACGGGGGGCGCATCGAGATCATCCCGCTGGTCCCTGGACGCTCCACCACCTCTATAGCAGCGAAGCTCGAGAAGCTGTGACTCCACCCAGACTCCTGCTGACCGCAAACTCACCGGGCGAGATAGCTGGATGGGTTCACCCCTTCGTGGAGGCTTGGCACAAAATTCCAGACGCGTGGCCAGTCGATCTCCTGCTCCTCCCCTGCACCTTCGCAACGGGTCACGAAGGGAGGGTGGCTCGAAACATCCCAGGGATCTCGAAGGTCTGGCGGACCTCCGATCTGCCCCGCCTGCTCCTGTCGGGCGGCGCCTCCTATCGCACCGGCGCTCTTCTGCATTTCGGCGGAGACCTGATGTACTCGGCCCTGCTGGGGTGGCGCTGGGGCCTCGACTGCTGGTCCTATCTATGGACGCGCCCGTGGTGGAACCGACTCTTCAAGGGCTTCTTCACCAAGGATGATTGGGGGGTGCGTTGGCTGCTAGAGCGCCGCGTCCCTGAAAAGAAGATCCACCTGGTGGGAGACCTAGTCTTAGACGCGGTCAGGAGCAAGACGGAGGAGCCCGCGCTTGCCCGCGAACGGCAGATCAGTTATCTCCCGGGCTCCCGAACCCACGAACTGGGCGCGCTCACACCTTTTTTTCTCGCCATACACCGCCGGGTCGAAGAGAGCTTAGGCCCGATCCGAGGGATCCTCCACCTCTCCCCCTTCGTGCCGCCCGAGGTCTGGGAGGGGCTCGTCCAGAGCGCACCGGACGGCAAGCTCGGCGGAGAGCGAGGGCGACTGTCCGGCAAGGACCTCACAACGCTCGGCGAAGAGACGAAACTCGAGATAGTGGCCGAGGGGGGCCTCGCTGTGGAGGGGCGCTCCCTTCTGTCGGTCTCGATACCCGGAACCAAGACCGCCGAAGCGGGTTACCTTCGGACCCCCGTGTTAACGATTCTCCCGCTCAATCGTCCAGAAAAGCTACCTTCCTTAGGCGTTCTCGGCCTTCTGGATCTGCTACCGGGAGGCGAGCATATAAAAGGGCGTCTGCTGCTCTTAGGTCGGAAACGGTTGAGCTATCTAGCGCACCCCAACATCAAAGCTCAAAGCTATCTTATGGACGAACTGATCGATGAGCTGACGGTAGAGTCAGTGGCCGAGGCCATCGTGGAGGCCATCTCGAACCCATCCCATCTCGAGCAGGTCCAGACTCGCCTCCGCGACCTGTACCCATGGAACCGACACCCGAGCGCCGAGATAGCCTATCGAATACGTGGACTAGACCGGTAGCACGACCCCAGCCGTCAGATACCTTCCGAGATGTAGAAATCCCGGGCTGCGTTCAGATTCCGACTCCCTTTGCGCAAGAGCTCCACCGTTCTTTTATAATGCACCTCCCGAGAGGCTTCGTCCTTCTGCTTGAGCGTGACCTTTAGCTCATTGGCCGACTGGTACAGCTCCATATAGGACGTAAGGACCTGCTTGTAGGACTTAGCGTAGTCCTCCGGTATGGTTCTGAGCTTCGCTGCGTTCATACCGTCCCGAAGCCGATTGAGCACCTCGGTGATCTCCTGATTGAACTCAGGGTAGGTCTCGGTGCCCCTCTTCGTCTTCTTGATGATCTCGGTCAGCTGGGTGAGCGATCTTCTCACCGGGTTCATAGTGTCCGCTATGGTCGCCTTGCGAAACAGATTCTTCTGTTCGCCGCTGGGCGAACTCAGATACACCAGGTTCTCGTGCGGATTTTCTAGATTTCTCCACTGAAAGTAGTTGAAGTAGTAAAAGCCGAGTCCACCGAAGATCAAAATCACGAGAAACAGGCAGGAGCCGAAGGAGTTGCCGCTTTGAGCTCGCCGATGGGATAAAGATGCTTGCATTCGGAGTTTTTCCCGGAGCGAGGTACAGATCCCTCTATAGGCCCGCACCTCGGATCCCCCCCCTTCAGTGTTGGAAAAGATGGGTGACGCAGGGCCCCACAAGGTAAAGCGAGAACCTCGAGGCGATTATGGAGATTGGCCTTACCGGAGCGCCCTTGACCGAGTCTTTGCCGGGCGGGAAACCTGCCCCACTGTACCATCTACTACAGCGCCTAAATCGAACTGAGCAACAGACGTCCAGTCCGCATCTCGCGGCGGTGCTGGACTGTCTGGAGTTTCTCGAGCGTTACTTCGCGGGCTATGCCGCAGGCCTTCTCAGAAAGCTCGAAAACCCGACCGAGTTGGATGCGCTCATCCGTAGCACCTCGGAGGGGAACGGGGTCCGAAGGCTCCTTCGATTCAGCTTCGAACGGCTCTCGCGCTACAGCCAAGAGCGAGCGGTCGAAGAGCTCATGAGCTGCTTTTTCCTCCACGGCAAGCGCAGCCTCCCGATCCGGCATAGCCGCTGGCTCGGCTTAGCTGGAGGCGAAGAGCCGCTCCTAGCCTCTCTCCCGGACGAGACCAGCTTTAGCTACCCTGCGCTCCTCGAGAGCCTCTCGGTCGGCTGCGAAGAGTCGGAGCTCCGGGACGTCGTACATAAGCTGTGCGAAGTGCTGCGCCACTGGCTCGAGCACGCCCACGATTTTTTCGAGCGTCACAATCACTTCGCCCGTCTCGATGAGCGAGGCTGGCAATGCACTCTGCAGGCCGGAGATACCTACGTAGAGCTCGTCCCTCCCCTCCCCTCACGCCTGATCCCGGTAGAAGCGCAGGCGCCCTCCATCGCGCCTCAGACGGAAGACGAGCTCCTGCTCGGGGAGGCGCTCCCCGAAGGGTTAGACTCGGTGCTTTCGAGCGCTGAGCCGCTCGTTGCTGACTCCGCCGCGAACGAGAACGCCCCTCCGGCCACCTCGGGAGCAGGGCCGGAACCGCTCGTCACCCCCGAGATCGCCTACCCTATCCCCGC
>CAZDLH010000057.1:0-9683 GCA_964505925.1 uncultured Burkholderiales bacterium | reverse complement strand
CCGGAGTAGCGAGCGACTGCAGGCGAGCGCTGCGCCGCTCCTTTACGGCTCCGCCGTCGTGGTCTTCGTCCACGCCCTCTATCGGGTAGTCTCGGCTGAGCAGGAGCGGCTCGCAGGGATCTTTCACCACCCCAACGCTTTGAGCACGCTGCTCTTGGCTTGGCTTCCCCTCTTCTGGTGGAGAGCGCTCCACGGGGAAAAGGATCGCCTGCCGGCCTGCTTGGCCATCGGTCTGGCGGTGGGCCTACTGATCAGGACCCAATCTCTTACGGGCCTACTCTTGTTGCTGCTCTTGGGGGCGTGTTGGGCCTTCCCCCGGCCCGCGCACGGGCTGCTGTTCGGAGCGGTCGGTGGGGGCTGTCTTTTGGCCTTGAATCTCCACGCTCCGGGGGCGCTGCTGCCAGCGGTAGCGGGGATAGCGAGCGGCCTGGTGCTGATGAAAGCCTGGTTCGCTCCGGAGCTGCGCGCTAGGCTCGGGGTCGCCCTCTTCGGTGGGGCGGCTCTCCTACTCATGCTCGAGAGCCTCCGACCGGCGTTCGCCCAAGGGTCGGTCGCGCGTTGGCTCTCCGGCCAGGTCCGCTGGGACCTCCTCAAAGGGGGCGTCGAACTCCTCCGAGAGCACCCCCTCTGGGGGGTGGGTCCGGCAGGGTTCGGGCGCCACTACCCATCGGTGCAAGAGAGCCTGGTGTCGTATTCGCGCTTCGTGCACGGGACCGTCTGGGAGATCGCGGTGGAGTGGGGCCTGCTCGCGCTGCTGTGCTGGTCGGTAAGCCTGGCGCTGTTCTCGGTCGAGGTCTATCGCAGGCGGAGCGAACCGTTCGCTCGAGCTTGCGCGATGGCGGCCGTCCTCGGTGGACTCCATAGCACCACCGACACCCAGACCCAGTTTCCGCTCCTGCTGCTCCTCGGCTGGGTGCTGGTCGGAGCCGCCTTGGGCTCTGCGGGAGGCGAAGCTCGAGAGCCCCGAAGGGGCGAGGAGACGCCGGAGACGAAAGGCGGCCGTCGCACTTCGGTGTGCCGGGTTGCGCTGCTGGGTCTGCTGCTAGGGCTCATCTGGCTGAACGCCGCGCGAGCCTCGGCGGTTCTGCTCCGAGAGACGGCGCTGAGAAGTCCGGGCCTGACGGGTGTCGAACGGGGGACCCTCTACCGGGAGAGCGTCCGGCTGATGCCAAGCGACGCCGAGGGGTGGCGCGGCTTGGGCCTGCTGCGCTACGAACTCGGCGACCGCCAGGGAGCGGTGAGCGCGACCCGGGAGGCGGTCCGGCTCGATCCTCACCGAGGCGCCTGCTGGTACGCCTTTGTGCGAACCCTCCCGAGCTCCGAGCGAGCTCCTCACATAGATAGCGCCCTCGGGGTCGACCCGAACAACTACCCATGGTTTTATGCGGCTTTGGTCGCTGAACATCTCAAACGGGGCGAGCTGAGCGAAGCCCAGGGGATACTCCGGGCCGCGCAGGAGAGATACCGACCGGAACTGCTGGCGCCGCTGCCGACTTTTCGCCGCTCGGATCTCGAAGACCAGCTGGTCTCGCTGTTCGTTCTGGAGGCGCTGCTCGAGGACGCGCTCGGCCGCAGCGGGGCGGCCCGCCAGGCCTCGAGTAGAGCCGTACTGCTAGCGGCCGGGAGCCCCCGGCGGTGGGAGAGCTTGAGGGCGGTACCCAGCTCCTTCGAACTGCCGACACCGCTGTGGTACGAGCGGCTTCTACAGGCGGTGGAGGAGAGCTTCTCTCGGGAGCCTTCAAGCGCACGGCCGCCAGAGCCCATCGGGGCTGAACTTGACCATTCCGACGGTCTCTAGCTCGGCGAGCTCCACCATCAGCTCCAGCGGCTCGACCCCGCTGCTGCGCGCTAGCTGGCTCGGTTCGCAGACCTCATCGTTGAGAGCGGTGAGGATCCGCTTCTGCACGAGGGTCAACGCCGGGGCCTTGGGGAGGACCTGGGGGTCGGCGGCCCCCAGTCCCTCTAGAAACCGCTCGATGCTGATCAGCGGAGCGGCCCCCTCTTCTAGTAGACGCAGCACCCCTTCGCTGTTGGGCTGCCCGGGGCGGGTGGGGACCACGTACACCGAGCGTCCGGTCTGCAGGGCGAAGTCCGCGGTGTGGAGCGAGCCGCTCTTGGCTCCCGCTTCGACCACCACCAGGTGATCGACGAGTCCAGCGATGATCCGGTTGCGGGCCGGGAAGGTCCAGCGATTCGGGGGCGTCTCGGGTGGATACTCTGTGAGCAGGGCCCCCCAGTGTTCGACTTCAGCCCGCAGGGCGCGGTGTTCCGCCGGGTACTGTAGCGACCAGCCGTGACCGAGGACAGCTATCGGCGGAGCGGCCTTCGGGTCGGCCCGGCACGCTTCCACCGCACCCAGGTGGGCTGCCCCGTCGATCCCCGCAGCCAGGCCGCTGCAGACACTGAGGCCGGCTCTGGTCAGGGCTCGACCGAGCCGGTGGGCCCAGGTCCGACCGAAGTGGGTGGCCCTACGACTACCGACCACGGCCACCTTCACCCGGGACAAGCTCGAGAGCGGTCGCCCGCGGTGAAACAGGCGTAGGGGAGGATCGGCTAGATGGAGTAGGGTCTCGGGGTACTCCGAACAGTCGGGGGTGAGGACATCGGGCCCGGCGGCCGGGGCAGGTCCAGCGGCCAGGTGCCGGACGATCTCGCGGAGTGGGAGACCCCGCTCCTGCAGCAGTTTCACCCTGCGGGCCAGGCTGCCGGGGGAGGCTGCCAAGCTGAGATACGCCTGCCTTTCCGTCACGCCGAAAGCCTTCGAGTGTAAGCTTCGGTGAGCAGCGTATGGATCAGCCGTTCGACGTTGTCGTCGTTGGTCTCGAAGACGGTCTGCCACTGGCCCTGGATCTTGCGCCCGGGGAACTTGACTACCAACTCTCCGGTCGAGGTCTCCTCGAGCTTAAGCCCGCGCAGGGTTAGCCCCTTGAGGCTCAGATCGGCCACTGCCCTCAGGTAGGAATGGCGCTCGACGACTCGGAAAGAAAGAAGAACGGAATCGGGATTTTTCATGCTCGGCTCCTTGATGAGTGTTCGGGCTCGTCGGATATCGAGACCGTACAACCATCATGAAGGATCGGTGTAAACGATATGGGCCCGAGTGATGAGCGAACTGTTAAGAGGTTATGAGCGGCAGATGAACAGCGAGCTGAACGGAGACGGAAACGGCGCTCCCCGGTGGAGGGCGACCACCATCTTGTGCGTGCGACGCGAAGAGTTGGTAGCGCTAGCCGGGGATGGTCAGGTGAGTTTCGGGGATACGGTGATCAAGCAGACCGCCCGAAAGATCAGGACCCTGGGGGAGAAGGGGAAGGTCTTAGCCGGATTTGCTGGCTCTGCCGCCGACGGGCTGACCCTGCTCGAGCGGTTCGAAGAGAAGCTCAAGGAGCACCGCAACCAGCTGCGCAGGGCGGCGGTCGAGATGACCCGGGAGTGGCGCACCGATAAGGTGCTTCGACGTCTGGAAGCGATGCTGATCGTCGCCGACCGGGAGACCACTTTGATCTTGAGCGGTAACGGCGATGTGTTGGAGCCCGACCACGGGGTCGCTTCGGTCGGTTCGGGCAGCGCGTACGCCCGGGCCGCGGCGCTAGCGCTGTTGAAAAAGACCGATCTAGAGCCGGCTCAGATCGTCGAGGAGGCGATGACCATCGCTGCCGATATCTGCATCTACACCAACGCCGAGATCAGCATGGTCGAACTGCCGCCCGAGTCTTAAGTCTCGAGGGGGCGCTCCGGGCGCTCTTTCGAGCGCGAACACCGGGGAGCAGAGAAGCGCCCCCCGGGGGGCGCTTCTCTGTTGCGAACTCGTTCGAGGTCGCTCTATGTCCGAGGAAGCTCCAGGCCGAGTCACCGCTCAGTCGCGGTCGTCTTCATCCCACTCGTCGTCGTCTTCCTCATCCTCTTCGGTCTCGGACTCGTCGTCATCGATAGGGATGTCCGGTAGTCCTTCAGCCGGGTCGTCGGTCTCGTCGACCCAGTCATCATCGAAATCGTCTTCGTCCCAATCGGGATCCTCGTCATCACCGAGACGACGTTTGCGCTTGACCTCGACTTCTTCCTCGTCGTTGTCATCGCCCACGTCGTCCTCTTCTTCGTCGTCCCAATCGTCGTCGTCCCAATCGTCGTCCTCTTCATCGCCGAAGGCGAGATGTAAGTCGGCTTCGAGTTCCGTGATCACTCAACTGTCCTTTCCGATCCTCAACTCACTGTTCGTCGCCCAACGCTCCTGCCTTCGCGGCTTCTTAGTCGGGCTCGAGCTTCGGGCTCCGAACCCGTCTACCGGTTCGCTGCGAAGTTCCGTATGGAGTGCGCCAGCAGCGGTGAGTCCCAGGCCGATGCTCCTCGACCCCACTTTTTCGAACGAAACGTAGTTCCTTCCAACGCTCGACCTGGGATTTCGGGTATGTGGGCTCGAACGGCGCCGGCCATGGGAAGTATTCAGAGCTACACCGCGGACTTTAAGGATGCCGACATCGACGAGGGGGTCCTCACTCCCCTCTTTAAACAGTACTACGCCCTAAAGCTGGAGCATCCGGGCTGCCTGATGCTGATGCGGGTGGGGGATTTTTACGAGTGCTACGGGGAGGACGCAGTGACCTTGGCCCGGGACGCCGAGATCGTGCTGACCGCTAAAGAGGCCGGTGGGGGGCGGAAGATCCCGATGTCCGGGGTCCCCTTCTTCTCGTTGGATACGTACCTGCGCCTTTTGGTCGAGGCCGGGCAGCGGGTGGCGTTGGCCGAGCAGATGGAGGACGCCAAAGAGGCGAAAGGCCTGGTGACCCGCGAGGTGGTCCGGATCCTGACCGCGGGCACCATCACCGATCCGGGACTGCTCGATGAGAAAGCTCACAACTTCTTGGCCGCCGTCGTCGACCACGGGGGCACTTACGGCTGCGCCTTCGCCGATATCTCCACCGGGGAGTTCCTCTGCACCGAACTCGGGGGAGAGGAGGGGCTAGAGCGCCTGGAGGAGGAGCTCATCCGGATGCGCCCCGCAGAGCTCATTTCTGGTCAGCCGGGGGAGCTCGAGGTCTGGGCTTCGGGCTTGGCCGGTCGCTTCGAATGGTGTTTTACCACCTGGGAGCAGCTGCCCGACCTGGCCAAGAGTCGAGAGCTGCTGGGGCACACTTTTCCGGAAGCGCCCCTACGAAGCTTGGACCTAGAAGAGGCGGGCGCCGCGACCCGAGCTTGCGGACTCCTGCTGCGCTATCTGCAGATGACCCAGGGCCGCAGCGCGCTCTCGCTATCCCCACCCCGGCGCTACCGTCGGGGGCAGCATATGACCTTGGACGCCACCACGGTGCGCAACCTGGAGCTGGTCGAGACCCTGCTGGGCCGAGAGCGCCGGGGCAGCCTACTGTGGGCCTGCGACCAGACGGTGACCTCGATGGGGGCGCGGCGCCTCAAGCAGTGGCTGCTCCATCCGTTGATGTCCCGGGAGCGGATCGAGGAGCGGTTCGATGCTGTGGAGGCCTTCGTCGAATTTTCCAGCGTTCGGCGCGAGGTTCGCGAACGGCTCAAAGGGGTGGCCGACCTGGAGCGGCTGACCACCCGCATCGTCTACGGCAGCGCTAACGCAAGAGATCTGTTGGCTCTGGCCGACTCACTCGGGCATCTGCCGAAGATCGAGGTGCTCTGCTCTCGGCTCGAGCCAGCCATCATCGGCCGGCTCACCCGGGATTTTCAGCGCTTCGAGCGGCTCCGCGAACTGCTCGATGAAGCCGTCGCCGAGGACCCGCCCGTGAGTCTTCGGGAGGGGGGGCTCATCGCCCCAGGCCACAGCGAGGAGCTCGATGAGCTGCGCGGGCTTCGCGATTCCGGTCGCTCGTTCATCGAGAGTCTCCAGGAGCGCGAGCGGGAGGCCACCGGGATCCGCTCTCTCAAGATCGGGTTCAACCAGGTGTTCGGCTACTATATCGAGGTGACCAAGGCGAACTTGGCCAGCGTGCCCGAGCAGTACATCCGCAAGCAGACTCTGGCCAACGCCGAGCGGTACTTCACCCCGGAACTCAAGGAGTACGAGTCGAAGGTCCTGGGGGCCCAGGAGCGGATCCGGGAGCTCGAGTATCAGCTTTTCACTCAGGTGAGGGAGCGCTGCGCTGACTACGCCGAGGAGCTACGGGGGGCGGCTCGCGCGCTCTCGGAGCTCGATGTCTTGGGCGGTTTTGCCGAGGGGGCCTCCCGCTTTCGCTGGGCTCGACCCCGGACGGTCGACGACGGGCGCCTCGAGATCCGCGGGGGGCGTCACCCGGTGGTAGAGCGCGCCCGCCAGGTGCGTTTCGTGCCGAACGACCTGCTCCTCGACGAGCGCCAGCGTTGCATCGTGTTGACCGGTCCGAACATGAGCGGTAAGTCGACCTACCTACGACAGAATGCGCTTATCGTGATCCTAGCCCAGAGCGGCTGTTTTGTGCCGGCCGACGATGCGGTCGTCGGGATCGCCGATCGCGTCTTCACTCGGGTGGGAGCCTCCGACGATCTGCACCTGGGCCAGTCCACCTTCATGATGGAGATGAGCGAAGCGGCCAACATTCTGCGCCACGCCACCCCTAGGTCGCTGGTCATTCTCGACGAGATCGGGCGGGGTACGTCGACCTACGACGGTCTTTCGTTGGCCCAGGCCATCGCCGAGTACCTCTATCACGAGGCCCGCTGTAAGACGCTGTTCGCTACCCATTTTCACGAACTGACCCATCTGGCCAAGAAGCTCAAGGGCTGCCGCAACCAGCGGGTAGCCGTGCGCGAAGAGCTCGAGAAGGTGACCTTTCTGCATCGGATCGTACCGGGCGGAGCAGACCGTAGCTACGGCATTCACGTGGCCGCACTGGCGGGGGTTCCGGAGGCCGTGCTGACGCGCGCGAAGCATCTACTAGAGAGGCTGGAGCGCGGGCAGGCGAAGGCTCTGGACCGCTCTGCTCCCCCCGCTCTGCAGCTCGGGCTGTTCGATGAGGCTTCGGAGGAGGCGCCGGGGGAGGCCGCGGGCGGTCTGCGCCGAGCCCTCGATGGGCTCGACCTAGAGGAGCTGACCCCCGAGGAGGCGCTGCGCACCCTCGGGCTGTGGAAGGCCTCGGACCTAGTCTAAGGGAGCCGCCAGCGTACGGCGGCTAAGGCTCGAGAGGGCCGTTTGGGTCTACCGACGGCACAGCGGCATCTCGGGTCTTTCGATCCGGGTCGGCAGGGGAGGGTCGCTGGCCGTGCTCCTTGTCGGAGGCGGAACCGGAACTCCGTAGCCCTTGGCGCACCGCGTCGAGGATCGGTAGCCCCCCGACCAGGGTCAAGAGCACGCCAGCGCCGATGGCTAAGGACTGGCGCACGAAGTCGGTGCGGAGAAACGGAATGCTGTACAGCGGGCTCCGCTCGTCGGGCGAGATCTTTTCGCCGGCGACCAGGATCTTGTCCATCACGATCGCGGTATCGCGCACCAAGAGCTCGATCATCGCTCGAGCGAACTCCGCGGTGGCCAGGTGAGGGGCTCCGAGATAGCCCTGGCCGTCGTTCACCTTCCGGATCAGGTCGTCGCCGATCTTGCGGAAATCCTCGACGATGGCGGGCTTGAGGTCCCGGTACCCCTCCCGCACCATCTCTTCGCAGATCAGGAGCATCAGCGAGGTCTCCCACCAGCCGGCGTGCCAATCGGTGCGGAGAAAATCCGCCTCTTCCGGTGTGAAGGGTCGCCCGAGACGCTGAGCTAGCTCGTGGTCGTAGGCGCCGGTGAAATATTTGACGGCCAGAGCCCCCGTGGGGGAGACGCACCGGGCGTCGTATTTTTTGTTCACCACCGCGCAGGCCTCCTCTAGGGCCACCAGGTGGCCGGTGCCTCCGTGCACGCTGGCCAGCAGAATCCGGGTAAAGCCGTGTCGGGCGTGGCAGCTCAGGTAGGAGATCAACGTGTCCCTCAGCTGGCGTTGAGTGCTGAACATCCCACCGGGCATATCGAAGGCGTTAGAGCCGATGGGTAGCGCTGGGGCCACCAGGACGTCCCAGTCCGGGTGGGTCTCCTGGAACTTCTCGGCGATCCGTTCGGTGAGATACTCGGCGCCGTAGAGGTCCAGGCCGATGGGCAGGTGAGGACCGTGCTGCTCTAGCGGTGAGATCGCCAAGAGCACAGCCGTGTGCTGGCGATCCAGAGCGTCGAGCTCCATCCAGGTGAGTTCAGCGAGTCGACGGATCATAGCTTCAGCACCACGGCATGATCCCGTACTTGATCGCTTGGCCCTGCTGCAGATCTTCGAAGATCTGCTCGTAGTCGGACATGGGCCGGATGTCGCTCAGCAGGTGGGCTACGGGTAGCTCTTTGGTGAGTAGAAGTCGTCTCGCTTCGGCCACCGCTTCGGGTGTGAAGTGGAAGACCCCGAGGACGGTGAGACCCCGATTCCAGACGAGATCCATCGGCAAAGGCACCCGGGTGCCGCCGGCGCAGCCGCCGAAGAGTAGCGCTGTGCCTCCCGGGGCGGTCCCCAAGACCGAGTCGCGCCAGACTTGGGGCTGCCCCGTGCATTCGATCACTACGTCGGCTCCCCGGCCGCCGGTGGCTTTCATCAGGGCTCGAGCGAGGTCGGGCTCGGTGTCGGTGTCGATCACCGCGTCGGCGCCGATGGTCCGGGCGAGATCCAAGCGGGCTTTGCGGCGCCCGAACATCAGCAGGCGCTCGGGGTTCTGTCGCCGAGCGAGCATCTGATGCAAAAGGCCGATGGGCCCGGCTCCGATCACCGCGACCACCCGGTTTTCGAGCGACGGGATGCACTGCTGGCCGTAGACCGCGCAGGCGAGCGGCTCCATCAAGGCGGCCTGGAAGAAGTCGAGTTCGGGGGGCTTCGGGTAGAGGTTCTGGGATACGATGTGGGCCGGGATCTTCACCTTTTCAGCGAAAGCGCCGAGGATCAGACCGTCCATGCAGGTAGAGCAGAGGTTCTGCAAGCCGCGCCGACAGAGCGCGCACTCCCCGCAGGGAGCGGTGGGGGCGGTCATCACTTCGTTTCCGACTTTCCAGCGCTCTTCGAGCCCCGCGCCCACGGCGCAGACGACTCCGGAAAACTCGTGCCCGAAAGGGGTCGGCATGGGAAATTTCGGGTGGCCTCGGCGGAAGGTCTTCAGGTCGGTTCCGCAGGTCGTGGCCCCCTTCACTTCGACGACCAGTTCGCCGGGCCCCGGGGTCGGGGCGGTGGCCTCCCGGAGTCTGAGTCGACCCGGAGCCTCTAAGTACAGCTGTCTCATGACTGATGGACCTCTTCGCCCCGGCTTCGCAGTGGGACCCCGCTGGGGCCTAGGCGGTGAACGAGAGGCGCCCCGAGCCGAACGGTGATCGGTTCGAGGCGCCGCGGTTTAGGTTGTCGGTGGGACGAGGGGCTCGAGCCCCCGTCTACTCAGCCTAGGAGCGGGCCTAGGAGCGGTCGCTCTTACCCTGGGAGAGGGTGGAGAGAGCGCCGGGAGCCATAGCTTCGATGGTGGCGGCGTTGGAGAACTCAGGTCCGGTGAAGTAGACCTTGGTCTTGCCGTCGTTCTTCGGATCGTTTTCGATGGTGAGCTGGCGATCGAAGTGCTTGGTCGGTTTCTTTAGCTTCTCGACGGTGTACTTGGTCTGGGCCTTCTGTCCATCGTGCGGGAAGTGCCACCGGATGGTGTCTTTTCGGAGCTGGAATTCGAAGATCTCTAGGGTGAGCTTGAACGCCGACTCGGCGTGG
>CAZDLH010000056.1:0-9706 GCA_964505925.1 uncultured Burkholderiales bacterium | reverse complement strand
TGCCCGGTGCGCCTAGAAAAGGTAGATTCCAGCTGGTGATCTTCGACGCTGTACCGGCACCGGATCCCGATTCTGGCCTTTGCCGTTGCTCCCCCGGCGATGGAGGTCCCCGGAGCAGCGAAGAGAACCGATGGCCGTGAAACGCAGGAATGATACCGCCGAGTCTCGTTTGTGCCTACCCGACTCCCCCCGCGGAGCAGCCCAGGCGGGAGGCTCTCGTTAACCGATGACGCCGCCGACCTCTCCCACCTCCCTGACCTCCGACTGGGCAACGGTTACGATTCGGACCGAGAAGCCGCCCAGCAACTCCCCGCGGGCCTGGGAGCGAGCCGCAGCCGCCTGGAGCTTCGCTGAGGCCTGCCTGTGGTTCATCGTACCGGACGTATTTCTGTTCGCTTCGGGGGTGGCCCAGCCGAAGCGAGCCCGGCGCAGAGTGCTGATAGCGCTGCTGTTTTCGCTGCTGGGCACGGTGGCGATGTGGGAGCTGTGTCGCCGCTACCGCTTAGAAGCGCTGCTCTTCTCCTTGCCCTTGACCTACCCGGCGATGGCCGTGCGGGTCCAAGAGCTAGACTCGCTATGGGGGCAGGTGGGGGCCGTGCTTCAAGCCTGGTCGCTGATCCCGGTGAAGGTGTGGACCTGGACCGCCGTAGAGCGGCTGGACTGGCGCCTGGACCTGTTCCTGTTCTGGGTGGGGCTCAGCCGGGCCGCCCGGATGCTGCTCTTCACTTGGCTCGGCTGTCGGTTAGGCCGTCGCTTTCCCAACCTACGGAGCCGGGCTTGGGCTCTGGCCTACGGCCTGGTGGTGCTCCCTGTGCTCTACCTCTCGGCGGCCCCTTTTCGCTAGGCCTGCTCCGCCCCTCGACCTTCGAGGTGCTGTTTGAGGGCGCTGGCGTGGCTCGGGCTCGCGGATCCCGTGATCAGATGGAACACCCCGTTGGCGTTCTCCATTACGGCCTGGACTCCGTCGGACTCCAAAGCCAGTCGGTCTACCTTCTCGGCAGCTCGGACTCGCACGCGAACCCGAGTCTGAGCGCAGGCCTCCACCTCGACCACGTTGCCCCCTCCGCCGAGGGCTTCCAGCCAGCGAACCGCTTTGGCCCCGGCCTCCGGGTCGACCAGCCCCGCGCCTTCGCCGAGGGGCCCCTGGGCGGAGCTCTCCGCTGGGTCCGATAGGAGGTTCTCCCGTTCGGCTGGAGCCAGATCTGCGTCGTCGCCGGCGCTCGCTAAATACTGCTCCATGTCGGTCTTCAAGTTCTCCGAAAGGGGTCCGAAGATCGCTTGCAGGCTCTGGCCCACCCTCACCACACCCGAAGCGCCGAGGCCCTTGAGCCGTTCGCTGGAGGCCAACTTCGGCTCCCGCACCGTGACCCGCAGCCGGGTGATGCAGGCGTCTAGGGCCACTATGTTCGAGCGTCCGCCGAAGGCCAGCACCAGCTGCCGGGCGTAGGTTCCCTCCGCTCCCCCGTCGGTGCTCACGACTCCAGCGGTCGAATCCTCCCGGCCGGGAGTCTTCAGATCGTAGCGGGTGATCACGAAGCGAAACAGCGTGTAGTAGAGCGCCCCCACGGGGAGGCCCAAAGCGAAGAGCAGCCACGGTCGGGTGGCCTTCGAGGACAAGATCGCGAAGTCGATCAGCCCGTGACTAAAGGTGGTGCCGATCAGCCCTCCGCACAGATTGAAGAGGGCGAAGCAGCAGCCCGCGAGCAGCGCGTGCAGCGCGTACAGCGGCGGGGCCACGAACATAAAGGAGAACTCCACCGGCTCGGTGATGCCGGTCAGAAAAGAGGTCAGGGCCGCCGACATCATGATGCCGCCGATGAGCGCGCGCTTTTCCGGCTTGGCGCAGTGCCAGATGGCCAGTGCGGCGGCCGGCAGTCCGAACATCTTGAACAGGTAGGCCCCGCCGAGGATCCCAGCGGTGGGGTCGCCCTCTAGAAAACGCGGTACGTCGCCGGTGACCACCTGCCCAGCGGCGGTGGTGAAGCTGCCGATCTGGAAGAAGAACGGAACGTTCCAGATGTGGTGCAAGCCGAACGGCAGCAGCGAGCGCTCTACCAATCCGTAGAGAAATACCGCGAGCGCCGTGTTCTCGCCGGTGACCCAGTCGCTAAAGAGCGCGATCAAACGGCCCACCGGCGGCCACAGGAAGCTCAGCACCACCCCCACGGCCATGGCGGCGAAGGCCGTCGCGATGGGAACGAACCGCTTGCCAGCGAAAAAGCCCAGGTACGGCGGCAGCTGGATCCGGTAGTAGCGATTGAACAGCACGGCGGCCACCCCGCCGATCAAGATCCCGCCGAAGACTCCGGTGTCGAGGGACTCGAGCCCCAAAATAGAAGTGGTGGGTAGACCCCGGAGTTCGGCGATCACCCCCATGGTGGCCAACAGAACCACATAGCCCACGGTCGCCGCCAGCGCGGCCACTCCGTCGCCCGCAGCCAGCCCGATCACCACCCCCAGAGCGAACAAGAGCGGTAGGGCCGAAAAGATAGCGCTGCCGGAGGCCGACATCAGCTCTAAAAAGCCCATGACCTCTTCGCTCTGGGCTAAAAAGACGGTCAAGGCCCAGGGGTCTGCCGTCTGCCCAGCGGCCACCTGCTCGAAGTGACCGTGCAGGCTGCTGCCCACCCCCAGCAAGATACCGGCAACCGGCAGCACCGAGACCGGCAGCATCAGCGACTTACCGATCTTCTGGAGTACTCCGAACGAACTCGTCCATGCCTTCACGAGAGTTCGACCTCCTCTTCGAGTTCATCGGGGCACAGCGCCCGCACGTCCCGGGGATCGTCGAACTCCAGCGCCTTCTGAGCCAGGGTCCGGCACTGCGACAGACTCAGCTCCCGAACCCGCGCTTTCACAGCGGGCACCAGCGGGAGCCCCACCGAGAGCTCGTCCACCCCCAGCCCTATGAGAATGGGGATGGCCTGAGGTTCGCCTGCGATCCCTCCGCAGACCCCCACCCAGCGGTCGTACTTGTGGGCCGCCTGCACCGTCATCTCGATCAGCCGTAGCACCGCCGGGTGAAGGCCGTCGATCCGGGACGCCAGCTGGGGATGCCCCCGGTCCATCGCCAGAGTGTACTGGGTGAGGTCGTTGGTTCCGATAGAGAAGAAGTCCGCCTCGGCGGCCAGAGCCTCGGCTTTCAAAGCCGCAGCCGGCACCTCGATCATGACGCCCACCGGCACCGGGTCCACCCCGAGCTTCCGGCGCTCCTCCTCCACCACCGCTTTGGCGGTGGTGAGTTCGTCGAGACTCGTGATCATGGGGAACATGATGTGCACTTTACCGTGGGCTGAGGCCCGCAGCAGTGCCCGTATCTGGGGGCGGAAGACGTCGGGGCGATTCAGCAGAACGCGGATCCCCCGGAGGCCCAAGAACGGATTCTCCTCGGTGGGGATCGGCAGATAAGCGAGCGGCTTATCGCCGCCCACATCCAAGGTTCGGATGATCACCGGGCGCTCGGGCCCCATAGCTTTCACCACCGCGGTGTAGGTCTGGTACTGCTCCTCTTCGGTGGGGGCGAAGGCCCTCTCCAGGAACAGGAACTCCGAGCGCAGCAGGCCCACCCCTTCGGCACCGAGATCGATGGACTCTTCGGCTTCTCGCACCCCGCCTGCGTTCACGGCCACCTCGATGCGGTGGCCGTCGCTGGTCTGGGCCGCCGCGTGGGCGTTCGATAGCTGAACCCTGCGCCGCTCTTCGCGTTTGCGCTGAGTCGCGGTCACCGATTCCACCAGCTCATCCGTCGGGTCGAGCTTGAGCTGGCCGCGCCCACCGAACAGGATGGCTCGGGTACCGTCGGGCACCTCTAGAGCCCGCATCTCGATTCCGGCGATGGCCGGAAGCCCGAGGGAGCGGGCCAGGATAGCCACGTGGGAAGTGGCTCCACCGGCGGCGGTGCAGAAGCCCAGGACTCGACTGCGATCCAGGTTGGCTGTGTGGGATGGGGAGAGGTCCTCGGCGATCAAGATAGAGCCCAAGGGGATCTCCACCTCGGTTTCGAGTTCGGGTAGCATCTTCGAAAGCACCCGGCGCCCTACGTCTTTTAGGTCGTTGGCGCGGGCAGCCAGCAGCTCGTTGCGGAGCTGGGAGAGCCGTTCGGCGTGCAGTCCGTAGGCCCGGGACCAAGCCGCGGCCGCCGAGAGCCCCTTCGCCATTCCGCTTTCGGCAAGATCCAGGAGGTCCGGATCATCGAGCAGCTCTTGGTGGGCAGCGAAGATAGCGGCCTTGGACGGGTCGGCCTCGGCGTGCAGCCGAGCGGTCAGAGCTTCCAGGTCCAGCAGGGCCGACCGCAGCGCCTCCTGCAACGCTTCGCGCTCTTGCTGGGGCGTGCCCGCCGGCTCCAGGGGAACCACCGGCTCCGCCTCTCGAAACTGGAAGACCCGCCCCACCGCCAGACCCGGGGAGGCGGCCACCCCGAGCAGCAGCGACTCGTCCTCGGAACGCACAGGCGCGAGGATCGGCTCTTCGGCGAAGCGCTCCGCCTCCCGGGGGGCAGACATCCCGGCCCCGGGGGCGACCCCCTCTTCACCCAGTCCGGCCGCCAGTTCGGACACCAGCGCCTCCAACGCCTCCCGGGCGTCCGGCCCGCGGGCGGACAGCTGGACCTCATCGCCTTTACCTACCTCGAGCCCTAACAGCGCCACCACCGAAGCGGCGTTGGCCCTCCGATCCCCCTTGATCAGTTCGATGCGCGAGCGGAACCGTTTGCACAGCCCGGCCAGCATCGCCGACGGGCGGGCGTGGAGTCCGGTGGGGTTCACGATAACGACGGTCTGGGAGAGGACCTCGGGGCACGGCTCGTCGCTCCGGTCCTCGCTGATGTCTCGAATCTGCAGATCGGCGGCCCAGTCGACGCCCGCCTTGAGGAGCCCCTGGCTCAAGCGGAGCGAACCGATCCGCTCGGGGTTGGTGATGACCAGCATGCTGATCAGGCTCTTGGCTTTCTGGGCCAGCAGGTCGCCATCGAAGCGGATCAGATTATCGCCCGCCTCCACCGCCTGACCCACCTCGACTAGGGGTTCGAAGCCCTCCCCTTTGAGTTTCACCGTGTCGATGCCGATATGCAGGAGTAGCTCCAGGCCCTCGGGGGTGCGCAGCGTGACGGCGTGCCCTGCGGGGTGGACCTGCACCACCCGTGCAGCGCAGGGCGCCACCAGAGTCTCGGAGGTGGGGTCGATGGCCAGCCCGTCCCCCACCATACGTCCAGCGAAGACCGGGTCGGGGACGCTGTCTAGGGGTAGAAGTACCCCGCTCAGGGGCGCTCGAAGGCGACAGGTGGAAGACATGCCAAACCCATTCGCCCGGTACCGTTGGGCTCCTTGGCCTGGCCCACTCGGATAGGGGCTCTCCCGTCGCTGGTGGCTTCGAGAGCTCCGGAGGCCGACGAACCCGGCTCACTTTAGCGACCCTACGGTCCTCGAGCGGTTTCATCCCAGAGTCAAAGAAGACCGAGCGAGCTTCGGTTCACGATGGAGGAGAACATGCGCGTGATCGTGGTGGGAGGGGGCCTCGCCGGGCTCGCCTGCGCCTACCATCTCGGTCGGAAGGGGCACAGCGTCCAACTCTTGGAGGCCCGGGATCGTCTGGGCGGCCGGGTTGTCACCTGGTACGACGCCTCTGGAGACCCCATCGCCGAGGGCGGGGCGGAGTTCATCGACACCCATCACCGGCGGGTCCAGCGATACGCCCGCTGGCTCGGCCTAGAGCTCCGGGAGCTGCCGCTGGGCGAACAGTTCCACGATGAACTCCCCGGATGCGAACTCTTCTGGAGCTCCCTGGAGGAGCTCTCGTCTAGACTGCGAGAGCGCAAGCGGCCTTGGTTGGTCCCCGACGAGCTAAAAGAGCTAGACCGGGTGTCCATGCTCGACTGGGCCGAGCGGTGCTCGCTGAGCCACCGAGTTCAGCGCGAGATCCGCCTGTGGGCCACCGGCATGGAGCTGGCGCCGCCGGAGCGGGTCTCCGTGCTGGGGGTGCTCGCAGAGCTAAGGCAGCGCAGCCCCCACACCCGATCGGCGGCTTACACATTGGCCGGAGGGCTCTCGCGACTGGTCGAGGCTCTGGCCGCTAAGGCCCGAGACGCTGGGGTGGAGATCCATCTCGGGCGGGCTGTCCGGCGCCTAGAGCAGACCTCCGAGTCGGTCCGAGTGCACACCGACGCCGGCCGCATGGAAGCCGAGCGCAGCGTCCTGACCGTCCCCACCCCGCTCCTAGACGAGCTGACGTTTCACCCTGAGGTTCCATCGGCCAAGCGCAGAGCCTGGGGTTCGGCCACCTACGGCCGCCTCGTGAAAACCTTACTGCGCTTCTCGGACCGGTTCTGGCGCACACCGGATGCGCTGCTCGAAGTGTACGGAGAGGTGATCCACTCGATCTGGGAACCCGACCAGGCCAGCCGGATGCCCACGCTGGTGGTCTGGCAGTCGGGCGAGCAGGCCGAGCGTTGGTCGAAACTCGACGAGCCGAGCCGCCTCGAGGCCACGCTCGCCGCACTGGAGGCCAAGCTTCCCGGAGCTCAGAGCCACTTTCTGGCCGGGCGCAGCTTCGACTGGAGCAGCGACCCGTACGCCCGAGGCGGCTACTCCCACTACGGTCTCGGCTACCTGACCGAGCACGCCCCGGTCTTGCCGGAGCCCCATAGACGCATCCACTTCGCCGGCGAGCACACCAGCCCCCACGCAGGCTATATGGAGGGAGCTCTAGAGAGCGCTCACCGAGCCGTGATCGAGCTGGTGAAGAGCTCGGGCGATCGCGCCGTGGGCTCTCTCTAGTCCGACGCTCCCGCCTAGATCAGATTCCAGAAGAGAGCCACCAGCGCGGCGTAACACAAAACGATCGCGGCGCTACCGATGAGGCTGGTTCGCGAGGCTTCGGTGGGCTCCGGGTAGAGCCACCAGCCGAAGAGACGAACGCAGATCGGCATCGTCAGATACGAGATAAGGCAAGCGCTGACGATGTTTGCGACCAAGGTCGCCGGCGACAAGGGTAGCTGGCTGGTCAACCACGGGTTGAGAAAACGCATCTGGAGCATCACCAGGGGAAAGAGCCCCAGGATCACCAGCATGGTCACCTTCCAGTTGGCCGGCGGGTCCCGATCCGCAGGCGCCGAGGGGATCCAGCCCGGAAACGAACTTCCCATCCGCCACTGCTTCATATCCTCCACCAACGGCTCGAGCTCTTCGAGGAGCTCCCGGCGCCCCTCGGATTCGAGCCAGGCCTCCAGGTGCTCCACGGTGTCGTAGCGGATCAAGGTGGTGCACTGGGACTGCCCCTTCATCGGCGGCTGGAACACCATCCCCAGGTAGCCTGGAAACTCGGCTTGGGCGGTCTGCACCCGGGAGAGCCAGACCTGGAGCTTCTCGAGCGCGCCGGGGCGGACCACCGAAAAGAACGCCTCGGTGACCCCTGACGGCGCCTCCGGGGTCCGGGCGAAGCGGGAGGTCATACCTCTTAAGACCAGCGGCCTCACCTCTTCGAGGAGTCGCGCCCGCTCGGCAGACTCCAACCACGCCGCCAACGCCTCTTGGCTATCGAAGACCAGACGGGTAGACCACCACCACGAATCGGCGCTGGGTGAGCCGATCTCGCAGTAGAGAAGCCCGGAAAAAGAGGAGACGGTTTCGCGGTAGCGCGACTGCCAGAGGGCGAACCGTTCTGCCTCCTCCGGCCGAACCTTCATACGGCCTTCGAAGACCGTTTCGGTAGACGCCATGGGCGGGCGCTTTCTCGGGGCCATCTAGCTCCCCTGCCGGTGCGTCGGCAACCGGTTCGGACGAACTATCCGGGGGGGCTCTCCGGCGTAGTACTCCGGGCGGTCAACTCGGTCCGAGCGGTTCGAAAAGCCCGAGTGAACTCCAGGAGATAGCCCGACGATAGGTCCAAAATACTGCTGGTTAGCCGCTCTCCCAGACCTCGGATCTCGTCCTTGCGCTCCTGCTCTACCTGTTCGACCGCCCGGCTCAGGTCTTTCTCTTCCTTGACCCCCAGCTTCAGGAAGCTCTTGGCGAGTCCGTACAGCGTGGAGCGCGCGGCTAAAAAGGTCTGGTTCACCGCCAGCTCCAGCGGCTGTACGCCTTGGCTTTGCCGGGCCTGGACCATCGCCTCGTAGAAGATCTCGGTCTCTTCATCCGGGAGACCGGCTTGGGGCCACTCCCCCACCGCCACCGCCCAACGGAACAGCCAGGCGGTGGCGAGGGCTTCGGTGGCTTGATCTACGGCGCGCTTTATCTCTAAGAAGAAGAGCAGCTTTCGTATGAAGCGCTTGATGGGAAAGATCACCGCCTTCCACAGGCAGCCTAGGGCGCAGCAGCCCTTCGGCTGACCGCGGGTCAGTATCGCTTCGTGGCTTTCCGTTAGCGTGGCGCCCCCCAGTAGCCCCACCAGGCGAAAGGCCCGGCGGTCGGCATACCCCTTCAAGATGTCGTCGAGAAAGGGCACCGGAGAGAGCGCCGAGGCCCCCGACACCACGATCGCAGTCAGCACGTGGAGATCGCCGAGCACCTCTTTAAGGAGCGACTCGTGCAGACGGGCCACCTCCGCCGGCGCCTCCGGAGGCGCCGGGAGCTCTAGCGAGCCGGAGCGGCGGCGCGCGAGGAGCCCACCTCCACCCGGTCCGGGAGAAGGGCTCGGCTCGAGCGCCGGTGCGGCTTCGGGCGTGAGGCGCTGGACCGGAGCCGAAGCGGGCGGGGGCTCCGCCGCCTCCTCCGAGGGTCCTTCGGGCTCCGCCGAAAAAGGCGGGAGCTCGGCCGCCAGCCCAGAGTCTTCGTCCAGGGCTCGGGTGGGTTCGGCTGCGGCCTCGGATCCGGCGTTCAAAGACTCATCGGGCCGCTCTCCAAGGTCCGAATCGTCGGGCGTTGGGGGTCTGCGAGAGCTCACGGCAGCCCCGACCAGAGCAGGCAGAAGGTGGTACTGTTCCACAGGGCGTGCACGGCGAACGGCACCGCCAAAGAGCCGCTGCGCTGATAGACCCAGCCGAACACCAAGCCCAGCGTGAACAGCGCCGGGGTACCCAGCACGTCGGCGTGGAACAGGGCGAACAGTAGAGCCGAGGCGGCCACCCCAGCCGGCGCCCCGTAACGGTGGACCAGCGCGGTCTGCAGCCAGCCGCGAAAGATCAGCTCTTCGAAGAAGGGACCCACGATGGTCACCAGGAGCACCAGAGCCGCTAGCTCGGCCACCGAAGCCTGAGCCAAGAGATCCAGAACCGGATTGTTCGAGCGCGCAGGTAGCCCCATCAGCGCACCGGCGGCGAGATTGACGGCCAGAACCGAAACCAAGGCCAGCAGATAGCCCCGCCCGATCCAGCCCGCCGAGAGCCGGCCCCAGAGCTGCCGGGCGTGGCCTTTCAGCCAGCGAGCCAAGAGGAGTAACAGCGCGACGTAGCCCGCCAGTTGGACCACCAGGCTCAGCCAGATGGTGCTCAGGTACGGCTCCAACGGCCAGGCGAGCAGCGACCCCCCGAACAGATAGAGAAAGCTCCACAACAAGAAGATCCCCCACACCTCGAGGGGCGCCCCTTTCCCCAAGAGCAGCGGGCTGCCCGGCGGTCTAGCGCCGAACAGCGCCCCCAACAGAGCCGTCACAGCCAGAACCGTGAGCCCTCCAGCGGAGGTGAGGAGCCGGGATCGGGCGGTGTCCAGTTCGCCGCGGAGCTGCGCGGTCGGTTCTGAGCCCCCGTCGAGATAGGCTTGCAAACTGGAGCTCAGCT
>CAZDLH010000055.1:0-9716 GCA_964505925.1 uncultured Burkholderiales bacterium | reverse complement strand
TTACCGACTTCATCCGCTTCGACGGCCAGAACTTCGACTGGTACCATCGCCTGAGCGAAGTGCCGGCCCCCGGGTTCACCTTCGCCCAGATCGGACCCTTGGCCGGACAGGCGCAGGTCTCACCGGACGGGCGCACCCTAGAGATCATCATCGATCTGGCGGACCCCAACAGTTATCTGAATCAGTTCATCGTCGCCGACACTTTCACCGCCCACGTGGTGACCACCGACGCCGAAGGGGGAGCCTTCCTAGGCCGCATTCTCGACACCATGGGTCAAGGACCGAACATCAACGCCAACAGCCTGCAGACGGTGCGGATCCAGAAGGGCTTAGGAGCGCTCGAGCCGCTCCCCCAGTCCTACCCCTTCGACGCTCAGGGCGACACCGTGGTCCACTCCGATCTAGGAGCCGATTTCCCGTACGAGAACTTCGATATCTCTATGTTTGAAGTGACCGCTCGCTAACGCTTCCGCCTTCGCTGGTCGGTCTACCGGGTGAAGGCGTCCCGCAGCTCTTTGGGCAGGATCGGCAGCGCCGGGTCCGGACCCACTTTGATGGGCCGTAGAGGGAAAGCTTTGAGCGACATCTGGAAGAAGAGTTCGTTCTGCACCCCGCGGTAGGTGATGCTTCCGATCCAGTCGTGACTTTCGTAGCTCACCGAGAAGTTCTGGTAGGTCAGGCGACCGTTCACCAAGTCGTAGATGCTCCAGTGCGTAACCCCTAGGGAGTCCCCCAGTTTGGCGGTCACGCCGGAGTCCACCGTACGCCAGACTCCGGTATTGGGGTCGAGGTTGGCTCCGGCCGTCAACTCCCATCCGGGTACCGGGTTCACATCGAAACGGGTCACCAGGTCGTAGGCCCGAGAGTAGTTCAGGTCGTAGGCTCCGCTGGCCGATACCCGGAACAGGTCGGTGCGATACAGCTCCACCCCTCCCGTCAGAACTTGATAACGGAAGTTCAGATCGTTCTGAAACGGAGTGAAGCCTTGGGAATCCTGCCAGTTGTAGTCGAAGCGGAAGAGAAGCGTATCCGCAAAATCTTGAGTCCAGCCCACCCGGGCGCCCAGGAGGTACTGCTCCTGACCGCTCCCGTAGAGCGACTGTCGAAACCCCGCACCGGCGTGGAAGCTTCCGAAATCGGTCTCGATGATCTGATCGGGCACCCTCAGGTCGAAGCGGTAGCGCTCGGTACGAAAGTTCGAGGGCGACTCCTGGAGCACCCCGAAGCTTCCCCCGACGGTCAACGGGAGAAACCCGAGCTGGAGGGGATAGCTCTGCAGCCTCAACTCCGGCTGCCGATTCAAAAAATAGACGTGGCGCCCGTGGGTCCGCTCGTAGGTGAGGTCCCCCTCGAAGAGGTCCGCTCGATGGCGCAAGCTCCCCAGGTAGTGGAACCGATCGGTACGGGAGACCGGACTACTCGAAGAGGCGATGTCCGCACTGGTCACCAGCGTCCAGCGATCGGAGAGATCCAGCTCGTAGTACGCGCGATAGCTTCGGTTGTCGTTGCGACCGCTCTTGGAGTAGTTCGCCCCCACGATCAAAGAGCTTCGCGGCGTGTAGCGTCCCAGGTTTATGTTCGTGGCCATGTTGTTAGCGTCGGACAGGCCCGGCAGCACGAACCGGTTTGCGTTGTAGGACAGCGCCAGCTTCGTAAACTCGTCGATATTGATGTTGGCATCGGCGCGAACCTGGTAGCGGTTTCGCTCGGGCTGAGTGTCCCGCTGGTTGTAAAGATAGACGCTGGCGTCCCCCAGCTCGCCGAGGTCGAAGAAGTGCTCCAGCCCGTACCCGATACCCGACCGCGAGTACAGATCCAGATTCAAAGTCCCGTAGCTCCGGCGATCGAAGCTATAGTCGAAGCCGCTCCGAAGGATGGCTCCGTACAGGTTGGAGTAGCCCGGGATAGGGAAGTAGCCCTGGCGCCGCTTTCGACCGTCGAGCGGTAGAAGCAGTGTGGGGAGCGTGTACAGCTGGGTATCTCCGAAGGCCAGATTCGTGTTCTTGGCCACCACCTGCTGATCGGGGTAGACCGTGATCTCTTCAGAGTTGATCCGATAGTGCAGACTGTTCGGCTCCAGATCGCAAGTGGTGAGGACCGCCCGGTCCAAGACCACCCTATCCGGCAGGTACTGGAGTCGATCGGCCCAGAAGTAGAGAGCCCCCTCGAACGACTGGTCCGAGACCGAGAGCCCCTCCCCTTTACCGGCCACGCCGAGCAGAACGGCCTCATTGGTCCGCAGATCGAGCGTCAAGCTCTCGGCGGCCGCGAAGTTGTCCCCCCAGCTGAACAGCACCTCCGAATCGGCCGTCACCAACCCCCGACGGGTATCGTAGGTGAGGCGCTGGCAGTCGAGCCTGATCCCCTGGAACTCGATCGACACGTTGCCGGTGGCGATGGTGATGTCCCCGCGCCTCTCGAGGCGCTCGGCTTCGATGAAGAGCGGTTCATCGGGACCCGAACCGTCGGTCGCCCCCTCTTGCGCCGATGCGCTCCCGGCGCCCAGCAGCAAGCACGACAGCAAGACTATCAGCCAGGTCGCCCGGTAAGCCAAAGCACGAACGCGGCGAGGGCCGCGCCCTCGATCTCTACAGGTCAGGCCCAAAGCCGAACCTCACGACCTGCACTCAGACTCCTCACAGCGACACCCATCTCCGTCCTTTAGGACCTCTATGGGGTACCACCGGCAACCCGAGAACAAACTCGATAGCCGTGCCCGCTCGGTACGGCTCTTCGCTGGTCGGTCTTGGTTTAGGGGAATGTAGCCCGCACTGTTGAGACATCTGTTAGAGGAACCTCATCTGGAGTTTGGAGATCCTCTAGACGTTCCTCTCCGAAGCGGATACGGAACAGCTCAGCCTAAGACCACTTGGTTCCTACCCTGGTCCTTGGCTCGGTACAGCGCCTGGTCGGCCGAGGCCACCAACGCATCCGGGCTTCTCCCGTCTTCCGGAAAGCAGGCCACCCCACAGGAGATAGTGCACCGCATCGTCCGCTCCCGGTAGACGAACTCCTGCTCGGCCACGCTGATGCGAAGCCGCTCGGCGATGGTCGCCGCCTTCTGCTTCTGGGTCGTCGGCAAGACGATGGCGAACTCTTCCCCACCGTACCGGGCTACGATGTCGTACTCCCGAAGCGCCTCCCCCAGCAGCCGCGAGACCTCCTTGAGCACGTGGTCGCCCGCTTGGTGCCCGTAAGTGTCGTTGAGCTTCTTGAAAAAATCGATATCGATGAGCAGAACCGACAGCGGCTTCTCGTACCTCTTGGAGTAGGCGACCTCCTCGAGGAGTCTCTGTTCGAGATACCGCCGATTGTAAACGTTCGTCAGACCGTCCGAAACGGAGATCTCGTACAGACGATTGTTCTCCAAGGCCAAAGAGATGTGCGCCGACATCAAGACCACCAGCTCTAGGTCCTCCTGGGAGAAGAGATGCTCTTCGCTCCTGGTAGTCAGGTTGACCACACCGATCACTCGATTCTTCACCATCAGGGGCACCGAGATCATGCTGATCATAGCCCGCTTCTGCTTCTCGACCACCTTGAATCTGGGGTCGACCCGCACATCGGGGATCAGCACCGGTTTCTTATGCTTTGCCACCCAGCCGGCGATGCCCTCACCCAGTTCGAACCGTATGTTCTTCATCTCCCACTGGGTAAGCCCGGAGGACTCGCAGAAGGCCAACTGGCGCGTCTGCTCATCAAAAATCATGATCGAACAGTCGTCGGTCTCTAAGAGCCGCCGCAGTTTCCCGCTGATCTTCTTGATCACTTGCTGCATAGGAAAGTTTGAAGAGATCAGGCGGCTCACCTCGAGCAGCGTTTTCAGCGCCAGGGTTTCTCTAGCCATGGGGACTCGTTCGTTCTTCGACCTGCCCCTCCCTTGAACCCTAACGCGATACCCCCGATCGGCTCTAGAAAGGTAGACCCGCCCCGCTCGGTCGACCAGGAAGGGTTTTCCGCAGTAGAGAGAAAAACTCCGGCTCATCGGGAGACGGGCCGCCGTCTTTTCTTCGTGGGAATGGGAACCCCGCGAAGGGAACCCTTCACGAACCGGGCTTGCGCTCGGGTCGAGGAGAGGGACGGCCCCGCTTTCCATACCCCGTTCGCGGGAACCGGAACTTCTCCGGCGACCCGAGGGCGGAAGGCGGGCTGAGGTCCGTACAAGCCGGGTGTTCTCCATCGCGAGTCCATCGACACGGTGCGGCGGTCGAGGCACGGGTCTGTTTAGGAGGGTAATGAGTGTGAAAAACTGGATTAGAGGCTGGCGACTCGCTAGCCTAGCAACATTTCTTGTGGTCTGCCTTGCCAGTGGTGCATGGGCCGGTGAAGTTAGGAACGTCACCGTATCGGAAGGCCCCGACTGGGTGAAGGTCAACATCCAAGGGAGCTTCGACTACCGGGTCCACCATCTTCCCACGGGAAGCTCTGGCTATCGTTCCATCGCAGTGGATCTCTCGCCGGCACACCTGCCTTCGGGCATGGAGCCGAAAGCAGCGCTTCCGGTCGACTTCGGTCTGGTCGGTCAGGTCCGAGTTCGCCCGCTGAGCTCGGGCTTGGTTCGAATCTATATCGATGTCATCAACTATCCGGCCTACGAAGTGCTTCGTACCGGTAACGGAATCCAGATCGCTGTGAAAGCGTTCCGTCAAAGAGGTTAGGACCACGGGCCTGCGCCCCATAAGGCGACTGTCCCCATCCGATGGAAAAGCCCGCTCTACACCCCGTAGAGCGGGCTTCTTATTTTCGCCGACCGAGCCGTCCTGTGTTAAACTTGGTCCATGCGGCTCCACACCTTAAATCTCCCAAAGCTTTCGATCGTAGCTCTGCTCCTGTTGACTTGCCTCAGTCACGCCTGGGCCGACCAGTCGTTGAGTCCCTACGTCAAGTATCAGCCGGGCAAACTCCAGACCAGCATCGTCACCCTCCAGGACTCCACCGGTCGCACCATCGATCTGGTCTCGGTGGTCCACATCGCCGACGCTCCTTACTATAAGCAGCTCAACCAGACGTTCCGGAGCTACGACGCGGTCCTCTACGAAATGATTCTCCCCGATGAGATGGCGGGTCGACAGCTGCCCTCCCAGATGTCCTCGGACTCCGGAGTGGGAAACCTCCAGGCCATGCTCGCGAGCTCTTTGGGGCTGACGACCCAACTAGCGGGCATCGACTACTCTCCCCGTAACTTCGTCCACGCCGACCTCACCACGTCGGGCTTTCAACAAGGGATGCAACAGCGCCAAGAGTCTATGCTGACCTATCTCCAAAAAGCCATGTCCAGCAGCGGAAACCTCTCCATGGACAGCTTCGATATCACCGAAGAGGAGCTCTCTAGGCTGAACTTCATGTCCTTGATGACCGGCTCGGCTACCCCCCAAGAGCAGACGACCTTCAAGAAGCTTATGGCATCGGCTGTGGCCTCCTCCGGCGGGGTTATGGGTGCGATGAGCGACACCACCATTCTCGCCGGACGAAACAGAGCCGCCCTTCAAGCGTTGGAGACTCAACTAGCCAAAGGCTCTCGCAAGGTTGCGCTCTTCTACGGTGCCGCCCATATGCCCGATCTTCGGCGCAGTCTCCGGGCTCAGGGATGGAAGGCCGTCGAGAGCCGCTGGCTGACAGCCTGGACCATCTGAGCCGCCCGACACCCTCGCAGTCGCTTCCGAGGGACGTTCGGAACCCACCACCAACAACCCACCACCACCGGTGCGATAGCGCCAGCAGGCCTCACCTTCACCTTGTTGGAGTGCACCTGGCGACCCAGCTCCGGGCCGCTCCCGTCACTGCCCGAGCTCTCGCGGCCCGCTCCTCGAATCATAACGAAAAAGGCCAGGCGTATTACGCCTGGCCTTTTTTCTGGGCCGCCTTACCGTTTAGATAGGACTAGCCGGGACTAGCCATCGGTCGGGTGCGAACCCTTATACCCGGTCCTAGCTACTCGCCGCCGCCGCTCTGGAGCGCGCGGATATGGTTCACGACATCCCAGATCTCCCCGGCGGTCATCTTGTAGGCGAAGAACGGCATGTTGCCCTTGCCGGAGGCGATGAAGTGGTACATATCGCCGTCCGTTAGACGGGTCGCGTAATCAGCGGAACCGACGGCCGGAGGCGGGGGACCCCAGACCTCTCCCACTCTACCGTCACCGTTCCCTTGAACACCGTGACACTGAGCGCAGTTGACCCGATACAGCTCTGCTCCCCTCTGCAGGGACAGCTCGTCGGCGGAGACCGGGTTAGGCAGGTTCTTAAGTTCGGGAGGGGTCGTGTTGTTCTTGATCTGGAGTACCGCAGGTGCGATCTCCGCCAGTATCGGCGCGTACCGATCCCGAACCTTCTCGCTCTCCTGACGGGCTTCACGGTTCGAGAGCTCGCCGTCTAGCCGACGCTGTTCGATCTCCCTTTCCGTCGCCCTCATCTCGGCGAACATGCGGTCGTAGGCGGCCTGGTCACCAAAGGTGAGCCAACCGTACGGCTGGGGCGGCTCGACCTCTTGCTGAGCTGCCGAGGGCATCGCCACCGAGTGAGCAGGCGGAGCATCGGCTGCCGCCTCACCCGGCTTGATGACCGGTTGGTAGCGCAGGTTAAAGGTAGCGCACCCGGTCAGCATAGTGCTCATCAACGCCAGTGGCAGTACATAGGAGACGATGGAACGAGCGCTGCTGTTCTCCAACCACTCCTTAGCTTTCTTGGCGCCCTCACCGCTGACGACCAGCGCGAGATAGCCGTTAGCCACAACCATGTCCTCCTCCAGGGCAGGGACCAGTTGGCGGTACCGACGGGTCTCCACAAAGAACATCAGAGTGGTCATCAGGATAGCCGTGATCATGCCGGTCTCGTACATGATGATCGCGTTGATCGGCACGGACACGAGAGGCTGTCCGGACGTTTTGGCCGTCAGACCCCATTCGAGCTGGGTCACAGTGAGGAAGCAGAAGCCTCCGATCACTCCGAGGAGCCAGAAAACTCGAACGATGTTCCGCATGATCATCGGACGGACGTTGTGTTCCGGGATGGGATGCTCAGCCAGCGGATAAGGCGAGCGTAGTTCGATCTCCCCCGGACTTACACCCTTGTCTATAAGGGTGCGATGGGCCGCAAACGCGGTGATCTGATCTTCGTATTCAGCACAGACTTTCATGGTTTTTCCTTACTCACCCGACTGGAAGTAGTTGACCTTAACTCCGGCCATATCCACTTCGACCTGTCGTGCTTTGGTCTCAGCGAGCTCCCAGTAAGGGAGGATGGGGAACACCCGGCAGAACAGCGTCAACCCGCCGATCACCCAGCCAAAGGTGCCTAGGATGATCAAAGATTCGGTCACACTATAGGTGTACGGAAGCGTGTTGAAGTTCTGGCCGTTGTAGATTTCGGTTCCGGGGACGATGATAAAGACACGCTCGATGTACATCGCAATGTTCACGATGATACTGAGAACGAACATCGGTAGGATGCTCCGACGGAACTCCCTGAAAGCCAAGCAGAACAGCGGCAGAGCGAAGTTACCGATCACCAGGAACCACGTGAGTGATGCGTAGGGACCGAAGGCGTTGTAGTACAGGTAGTCCATCTTGTCCGGCTCGTGTACGTAGTACGCCGGGATGAAGTCGTTGATGAAGAGGTAGGCCCAGGCCAGACCCAGCACCAGCCAGACTCGACCGAGCATATCGTAGTGGACCTGAGTGATCACCTTCTTAAAGGAAGGGTAGGTCCACATCAAAAGCCCCATCATCGTAAACACTGCCGCCGTTCCTGAGTAGAGCGCGCCGACAAAGAACAGCGGCCCGAACACCTCGGAGTGCCAACCGGGCACCAGCTGCATAGCAAAGTCCCAAGATACGATGGTGTGCACGGAGATAACTACCGGAAGAATGATTACCGAGTAGAGAGCAGCTGCCTCTTTCACGCGCATCCACTCTTCAGTGGTACCGCGCCAACCCCAAGCCATCAAAGTATAGAGGGTCTTGATCCAGCCCTTCATCCGCGGACGGGCGATCCCCAGGTCAGGAATCATCGTGACGTACAGAAAGAGAACCGAACCGGTCAGGTAGGTCGAGACTGCGAAGACGTCCCACATCAACATACTCTTGAAGTTAGGCCAGAGGAGTCGGTTGTTGGGGACCGGCAGCATGTAGTAGAAGATCTCGGTCCGCCCCAAGTGAATGAGGGGGAACGAACCGGCAGCCGGTAGGGTAAAGAGGGTGATCACCTCGGCCACCCTGGTGACCGCCGACTTCCATTCAGCTCCGCACAGCCGGAGCAGCGCGGAGATCAGGGCACCGGCGTGGGCCACGCCGATCCAGAAGACGAATGTGATGATGTATCCACCCCAGTAGACCGGGATGTGTAGGTTGGATCGTCCGAAGCCGTAGTACAACTGGCCGGCGAAGCTAATGGCACCGGCTAGAATCGCCAGCGCTGAAAGAACAAGAACAATGTTGCTCTTCCAGCCGGACTTTCCTATCGGTTCGAAGCACGCATCAAAGATCTCGGGAATCGAGACATCTGCGGCGCGAAAGTTATGGTTTTCGTGGGCACTCATATCGCTTTACCGTTCTCTTAGACTTTCGGGGTGGGCTCCAAGACATCCGGATTTCGGTCCGGACGCAGGTAGACCACATTCGGCCTGGTGTCGTGCTCGTTGTGGAGCAGAACCGACCGATGTCGGTTGCGATCCAGGTGGCGTGAAACTGTACTGTCGGGGTCCGACAGAAGACCGAACACCAGGGCTTCGGAGCTGCAAGCCTGCACGCAAGCCGGCCGGATCTCTCCGTCGGCCGCCGTTCGATCATCGACCTTAGCGTCGAGTTCGGTGCGGCGGATCCGCTGCACGCAGAAAGTGCACTTCTCCATGACCCCCTCCTGCCGTACCGTGACGTCAGGGTTGAGCAGCTTATGCATAGGCTCGGGCCACTTCGTATAGTAGAAGTTGAACATACGAACGTGATAGGGACAGTTAGTACCGCAGACACGCGTCCCGATACAACGGTTATAGATCTGGCCGTTGAGCCCGTCGTGGGTGTGCACCGAAGCGAAGACCGGGCAGACCGATTCGCACGGGGCCGCCCCACACTGCTGACAGAGCATCGGGATAAAATCCACGTGTACGTGGGGGTAGGAGCCGTGGTGGATCCTCTCGATCTTCAGCCAATCGACCAGACGACCCATGGCCGCCCCTTCAGCACCGACGGTGGCGATATTGTTCTCCGCCCGACATGCTGTTACGCAGGCTTTACAGCCCGTGCATTTATCGACATCGATCGTCATCCCCCACTGCTTGAGTGAGTTCTCGTGGGATTCAGAAGCCATTCTGTTCTCTCCTTAAGGCTTATCCGTCCGACGTTCTATTCCGGAAGGATGTGACGCGGCAGGTTATATACGCGCTGGTCGAAGGTTGCGAGCAGCTTGGAGCCCGGGCGCTTCGAAAAGGAAGCTCCCATCTCCGCGCCGACGAAGTAACCAGAAGAGCTAGCAACACCGGACACGAGCCGCATCGGGTTGGCTGCCCCCTCGGAATCCCATCCGATATTCGCAAACGCCGTGGGAGCCTTCCGCTGATGGCCCCTCCCCTTAGGGATCCCGATGACGCTCGGATGAATGAAGGGGCTCGGAATGGCAGACCCGACCACTGAACCGGCCGGGGTCGTCACTTCGACCAGATCGTGCCGGGCGAGGCCGTTCTGAGGTGCCACATCTTCGGTGATCTCGATCCAGCTGTCCCCC
>CAZDLH010000054.1:0-9767 GCA_964505925.1 uncultured Burkholderiales bacterium | reverse complement strand
AGCCGGCTGCAGCCCTCAGGTAGTCCTGGCACGCCTCGTCGATCTCCTTGAGCCTCTCCCTACAGTTCGCCCGCTGCAGATACAGATGGGTGCGCAGGTCCGGAAAGCGCTCAGCTTCGAACTCGAAGCCTCTCTCGCAGGCTCGGGCCGAGGCTCGATATCGCTTCAGGTCGTAGAGAACGCTCGCCGAGTTGAACCAGGCTGCCGCTTGGTTGTACGGCTGTTCCGCGCGGGTGTAGCGGCGCGCCGAGTTACGAAAGAGCCGCAGCGCCTCCTCTTTATCGCCGTAACGGTCGTGGAGGATCCCATACTCCATGAGGATCTCAGCCCCCCGTTGGGGGTTCTTCCTGGAGCGCCCTTGGGCTCGGTAGAGCTCCTCCATAAGCTGGAGCGCCCGCCCCCCCAGCCCCCGACGCTCGAACTCTTTGATCTCTAGGCGGCGACACTCGTAGCTGAGGCGCTCATCGCAGCGGGCCACCTGGCTGAGCAGACCGAGCATGCGAGCGCACTGTTCCTGGTTGCCTTCAGCCACGTGCAGGCTGTGATGGCTCTTCAGCTCCTGGAACAGCAGGCGACCCTCCCGTTGGTCGAGGCGTTCGAGCCATTCCTGGCCTGCCTGCGGGCCAGCGAGCGCTCTAAAGACCAGACGCACCTGGAGGCGTTCCTGTTCTGAAAGCTGTGGAGATCGCCTATTGCTCATAAGGTGAAAGTTAGACTTCGCTCGCGCCTCTCCCTTTGCCTCTACGGGATCCCGGCCTGTCCGAGTACCCGATCGGAACCCTTTTTAGGTTCGCGCCCCCCCCAGGGCAGTTTACATTTCCGACCCCTAGGGCAGGAAAGGCAGAGAGCTATAAGAACCGGTCAAAGCCTTTGCGCAAAACTGTATCTGCGCAACGCTCCGGGCCGATAGGAGAGCCGATATCGCGATGAAGCTTCAGAATCAGATCACAGTGGCCGTAATTCTGGTGTTGACCGCCTTGGCCAGCACCTTGGTTTACGACTACAAGAACGGCAGCGGCAAGATGCTCCTGGGTCTCGACCTGCGGTCCGGATCTCATATCACCATTCGCCTGGTGGGTGAGAACGACGCCGGTGAACCGCTCACCATCACCCCGGAGATCCAGCAGCAGTCGATCCAGGTGTTCCGCAAGCGGCTCGACCCCGATGGCAACCAAGAGATCGTCATCACTCCGGAAGAAAACGATCGTCTTCTCATCGAGATCCCCGAGGTCACCGATCTGGCTGAGGCCGAATCCCGAGTGCGCCGGGCGGGACGCCTCGAATTTAGGGAGTCGGCCTACAACCCCGCCACCCGAGAGCTGGTCTGGACCACCCGCATGGACGGCTCGGCCATCGCCCGCGCCTCCGCCGAACTCGATCCCAACGCCGCTAGAGAGAGCTGGATGATCTCCTTTTCGCTGACCAGCGGTGGGACCCGAGAGTTCGCCAACCTGACTCGAGAGCTGGTGGGCAAGCCCCTCGGCATCTTCTTCGATGGCGAGGAGATATCCGCTCCTAACGTCAACAGCCCCATCACCGGTGGGCAAGGCGTGATCACCGGCTCTTTTACTAAAGACGAAGCGCTGGAGCTCGCTAACTATCTGAACGCGGGCGCCCTTCCGGTCGACGTCGAGATCATGGAGTCTTACACTGTCTCGCCCACTCTCGGTGCGGAGTCGCTGAAGGCCTCTATGGTCGCCGGGGGAACGGGACTGGCGCTGGTCCTCTTTTACATGATGGCCTACTATCGAATGTTCGGCGTGGTGGCGAACTGCGCCTTGGCCGTCTACGCGGTCGTCGTGCTCGCTTCGATGAACATCCCCAGCATGCAGTTCGTACTCACCCTGCCTGGGATCGCCGGGTTTATCCTCTCCATCGGAATGGCGGTCGACGCAAACGTTCTGGTCTTCGAACGGATTCGAGAAGAGTTGACTCGAGGGCGCAGCCTAAGGGAGGCTTTCGACCACGGTTTCGAACGCTCGTTTGCCTCGATCATCGACAGTCACCTCACGACCCTACTCGGAGCGGCCATCCTGTTCGTCTTCGGTTCGGCCAGCATCAAAGGCTTCGGCCTCACCCTTATGCTCGGAACGGTGTGGAGTATCTTTACCGCCACCTACGTGACCAAGCAGTTCCTCAACTTCGCCTTTTACACGCTGGGGATCAAGAACCAGAAAGTTTACGGAGGCTAGAACCCAATGCAGTACCTCGGACTCGTCCTCTGGACCGTCATCATCCTCGCTGCCATAGCTTGGGGTAACTCCTTTAACCGACGCAGCTACAACCTGGTCGGTAAGCGCAACTACTTCTTTGCTATCTCGGCCTTCGTTCTCATCGTCTGCCTAGGCTCGCTCTTCACTCAAGGCCTGAAGAAAGGGCTGGATTTCACCGGCGGTACCATCGTAGAGGTCGGTGCCTATGAAGAGGTGACCGGCCAACAGATCCGGGACATTCTCAGCCAGCTCGAGATCCAGGGTCTGGGGGAGCCAGGGGTCCAGGTCGGAACCGAAATGCTCCCCGACCGCTTTGCGCTAGAAGGCGAGCCCGACCGCTACCAGAAGGTCATACTTCGGTTGACGCTCGAGGACGGCACCTCTCTTCAGCCAGCTCAGATCGACATCGTCTCGGCCCACCTCAGGGAGCAGCTCGGAGACTTCAAGGAGCTCCGGACCGCCTCCATCGGCCCCACCATTTCGCAGGAACTGGCCAACAACGCCACCAAAGCGTTGATCCTTTCTCTCATCCTCCAGCTGCTCTATATCTTCGTGCGGTTCGGTAACCAGCTGCGCTACGGTCTTACGGCCGACGTAGCCTTGCTCCACGATGTGATCATCTTGGTCGGTTTCTACTCCATAGCTGGGCACGAGATCGACTCCCCTTTCGTCGCTGCGCTGCTGACGGTAGCGGGATACTCCGTGATGGACTCGGTGGTCATCTTCGACCGAATCCGGGAGAACCTCACGAACTGGTGGGCGGACAACCCCGACGAAGATGTGGCCCCGTACGAAGAGATCGTCAACGACTCTTTGAACCAGACCATGACTCGCTCCATCAACACCTCGCTCACCACGCTCGTGACCCTTCTGGCGATCTACTACTTCGGTGGGGAGACCTTATCGAACTTCGCCTACTCGCTCATCGTAGGGATCGTAGCCGGGGTCTACTCCTCCATCTGCGTGGCTGCACCGGTCCTGGTTCTCTTCGACAAGAAGTACCCCACCCGCCGACCCGTAGCCGGCGGAAGCTGGCTCGACGACGACGAAGAGGTCGTACCAGAGCACCACATGGAGCCTGCGGAGGAGATGCCTGGAGCCCAACCCGCCGGACGCAGCGCTTCAGCCCGTAGGCAGGTACCTCCGGCGGGCGACGAGCCGGGCTTGCACGACGAAGCTCCCAGGAGCGGCGGCCGAAAGCGAAGTCGAGGAAAGCGGAGCTAAAGGCCGCGTTTCATAGACAAAATGACGAGACGCCTCCTTCGGGAGGCGTAGTCGTATTGTCACTACGCCCCCCGTGCCGTTATACTACTGGAGATGGGTACTCTAACCCCCCCAAGCCCAGCTCCGGTGGATCTCTGGACCCTACTGGGGTCTAGATTTCAGAATCTGAAGCTGCACGTCGAGTCCACGACCAAGTCCGTATGGTCTGGCTGGTGCAGTGGAACGAAGTTTGCCCTCCACTACTATCGGAGCATCGACTTCGGCTCGGAGCAGCTCAAACGGTTCGCCGAAACTCAAGCCTTCCTGGCCCAGACCGAGCTCAACTTTCTGCCGGAACCGTCGACGGCTCTCGAGCTACCGGACGGACTGATGCTGGTGGAGGAGTGGATCTCCGGCACCCCGTGGTCGGCCATCTTGGAATCCGTCGAGCAGACCCTCAGGCAAGGTGCGGAGCTTTTCGATATCCTGGGTGAACTTCAGCGCATCGATCAGGCCCACCTCGAGTTCGGCCCCGAGAGTCTGATCTTCGATCGAAAGTCTAGACGGCTCAAGATCGTCGGACTCCATCGTCCCAGGTCCTCCCCTCGCTCGCCCGACCAGTGGCTACGTTCAAATCTGGAGCTCTTGGGCGAACACCTGACCTCCGACCAGAGAACCGAACTGACCGCCTTGGGCACCGCCCACGCTGTGGCCCGAGCTCTTAGAAGGTCCGCTTTAGCCCGCCCGATACCCGCGCCCTACAGCTCTCCTTTGATCGGGAGGCAAGCCGCCTTAGCTCGCCTAGACCGAGCTTTCCGTTCGGGTGGGCTGCTGCTGATAGCGGCCCCTCCAGGGGGCGGCAAGAGCCGCTTGCTCCGGGAATGGACCGCGGCTCAACACGGCCGTCTACTACAGGCTCGAGCGGATCGGGAAGTGGCCCCGACCCCGTTCAAAATGTTTCGCGCTCCCTTGGCCGTCCTAGACGAGGAGCTGCGGCACCAACCGGCGCTGGCCGGTCGCCTCAAGGCGGAACTCAATCTGGAGCCTCCCCTGCTCAACTCTTTGGCTCAGTCGGGTCGCAGCGCTCCCCTTCGAGCGACCGTCGTCACTCTGGTCCGACTGTTTAGCCTGCTGGGCAGCGAGCGGCCGACGGCTCTCATCCTCGACGACGCCCACTGGGCCGACCAGCTCACCCTTCATTTTCTCGACGTCTGGGCCGAAGAGGGCCAGAACAGTTTGGTCATAGCCGCTTTCAGAGACGACGAGCTCGACCCGACCCACCCGCTTCGTCGGCGGTTTCCCCAGACCCTTAAACTACCGCCTCTGAACGACACCGAAGCCGAAGCGCTGCTCCGGAGCGCCGAGCCGGAGGCCTCCCCCACCCTGCTCGAGAGCGCCCGCAAGCACGCCGAGGGGAACCCGTTCCTACTGCTGCAGTATCTCAAGTCAGGTAGAGTTCAGTCCGACCCTCTCGAAGAGCAGCTCCACCGTCTCAGCTCTGACCTCCGAGAGGCCTTAGCGGTGGCTTCCGTCTTGGGTCGAGCCTTTCCACACTCGCTGCTCGAAGCGTGCCTCGGACGCAGCGTCGATCCGACCCCCGCCCTCGAGCACGCCGTCCTGCGCCGGGCTGGAGAGCCGGGACGGTTCCACTTCAGTCACGACCGCTGGAGGGACCTCGCCAGCTGTTATCTCCACCCCGACCAGGCGCGGATGGCTCATCAGCGCGCCGCCGAGTTCCTGCATCGAGAGGAGCCGGACCAGGTCTTCGAGATCGCTTTCCACTGGGCGGCTGCCGGCAGTCCGGAGAACGGCCTCAAGGAGGCTCTAGCCGCCGCTCAGCAGGCTCGGCAAGAGCACGACCTGACGGCCGCCGTCTACTATCTCGACATCTGCCTGCAGTCGCGGGCACTCACCCCGGACCAGCGCCTCGACTTCTGCCAGGAGCTCGGGGACTGTCTTCGCTTGATAGGCAGCTACGAGCGCAGCCGAAGATACCTAGAGCAGGCTCTGGAGCTCGCCGAAGAGCCGAACCGCAAGACGGCCATCCTGATGCTCTGCGGCGACGTAGAGTTTAAGGAGAACCGACTCGAACGAGCTCGAGATCGGATTCTAGAAGGGCTGGCGGTGCAGAACGAATCGCTTCCGAGGTCCTATCTCCTGGGCCTCATCAGCGAGCTCGGACGACAGTTCGCGAGCCATCTGTGGCGGCGCCTCTCCCCTCCACAGAAGCGTTTAGAGGACTCACCCCGGGATCGGAGGCTCGTGGACCTCTACAACCGACTGGCCTATATCTTATGGTTCTTCGAAGGCCCTATACCGTCGGTCTGGGCTCATCTTCGGGAGCTAAACTTGGCCGAATCGTACGCCGAATCCCCTCAGCTGTCCAAGGCGTGGGCTAACCACGCCATTGCGATGAGCGCGATCCCGTGGTGGAGTCGGGCCCTAAAGTACGGACGGCGCGCTGTCGAGTCCGCACGCCGCCAAGGGGACCGATGGGGTCAGGGCCAGGCCGCCCACTTCTACGGTGCGACCCTACTGGGTGCCGGAAGACTGCGGGAAGCTCGGGAGTGCTTAGCGGAATCTTGCCGACTCTTAGCGGAGACCGGCGACCGATGGGAAGAGAACGGAGCGCGCTACCATCGAGGTCTGGTCTCCTTCCACCTCGGAGCTATGGAAAAGGCCGTCTCCGAAGCCCGAGAGACCCATCGGAGCGGCCTGGAGATCAATGACCGACTGGCCGCTGGAGACAATCTCTACACCTGGGCCCGGGCGGGGCAGGGGCGGATCCCCCGGGAGAGCCTAGAGCAAGAAAAGCAGTTCCAGAGCCTCGATATCCAGCGCGAATGTGAGCTTCTCGCTGCCGAGGCGCTCCTAGAGCTGAGGGAAGGTAGAGCCGAGCGAGCGGCCGAGCTCCTCGGCCGCGCCCACCAGCGCTATCACCAGCAGCGGGTCTTCCACTTCTACGCCTCGAGCTTACCGTGTTGGTGGACCACCGCTTGCCGGCTGGCTGCTCAACAGACGACCGGCGCAGATCGGGAGCATTATCTGAATCTCACTCGACGCGCCTTGCGCGCGGCCCGCTGGATGTCCTGGCGCTACCCTACCAACCGCCCGCACTATCTGAGGGAGCGCGGGCTGTACGAGCTTCTGAACGGGCGGATCAAACGGGGCCTCCGGAGCCTTAAGTCCGCTCGTGAGAAGGCTCTAAAGCTGGAGCTCGGATACGAGGCGGTCTTGACCTACAACCTCCTGCTAGAGGTCGCCCCCATGGAGGCCGCCCGGGTGCATACCCCTCCGGCCCATCTCGACTCCATCCCGATCGAGACCGACTGGCTCCTCGGCAGAGATGCTAGACAGCTGGTCTGGGCCTCCAGGGATCTTCCGGAGTTGGCTCGCTGGAGCTTCGAACTGGCGAACGGACTCACACCGGAGACGGTGCTCCAGAAGTTCAGCCAAGGCCTCAGGGATCTGCTCGGCATGCGAGCCGTCCACCTCTACGACCTGGAAGCTGGAGAGCCGAGATCGAAGTTCGCTTTCGGCCCCGAACCGAACTGGCCACCCGAGCACAACACGGGGTGGTGGGCCTACCGCCTAAATCGACTGGATTCCTTAGGTAAGATCGAGCGGCCACCGGAGCGGTGGCTCCTTCTGCTCCCTTCGAGCAGCCCCGGAGGGGCCCACCAAAAAAGCTTCGTCCAACGGGCGGTGGAGCTCGTGATCGAACGGCTGGGCCAGCTCGAGTCGAAGCAAGACGAGGCCGAAAGCCGCCGACTGCTAGCCCCCGAAGAGCTGATGTTCCAAGATCGCATCCTCCAGCAGGAGCGTCAGACCGCCTATCTCATCCACGACCTGCGGAACATTCTGGCGGGGGTAACCGGGAGCGCCGAACTGCTATGCCTCGGGATCGCAAGCGAGCGAGACCGGCCCGAGAATGCAGCCCGCCTCCTGGAAGCCGCCCGGCAAGCGGTCGTCCTGCTAGACTCCCACCAGACTCGCCAGAGCCACTCCAGCGCCGAACAGATCATCGAGCTCGACTCGAGACTCCAGCGGACCGAGCCCTTTCTGCGCACGCTTTGTGGCCCTCAGATTCAGCTGCAGTATAGGTTGGATTCCAAGTCGAGGTTGCGGACCGACCCCATCGCCCTCGATCGCTTGATACTCAATCTTGTCCTCAACGCCCGGGACGCCATCGGCGAGTGCGGGACCATCACCGTCCGGAGCAGCTCGGTGCTGCTGTGCTCTCCTCAACCCGGAAAGCCTCACACGGTACCCACCGGAAACTACTATCTGGTCGAAGTCAGCGACGACGGAAGCGGGATCCCGCCTGCGCTGCAAGACCGGATTTTCGTGCCCGATTTCACCACCAAAGGCAGTAAGGGCAGCGGCTCCGGGCTGCCGTTCGTCCTCGAGCAGATGGAGCGTTTAGGAGGCTTCGTCACGTACGGCACCGGACCCGAAGGGAGTACTTTCCGGCTTTACTTTCTCCAGAAGTCCCACAACGACCGGGTCTACCCGACCGCGAGTTCATGACTTTATCCCGGCGACCGCAAGAGCGACTAGAGACCCTCTCGCGAGTGATACGTATATCGACCTCCATCTCCGATCTCGAGACTCTCCTGGAGGTTCTGATGGACCACCTGATCGAACTGCTGGGAGCCGAGCGGGGGTTCATCATGCTTTGGGAAGAGGAGGGCCCCAACCCGGGGCTCAAGGTTCGCACAGCTCGCAACATCGACCCGAACGCTCTCTACGAAGAGCGATTTCAGGTCTCCCGCTCTATCTCCACGCGCTGCTTTCTCGAAGGGGAGGCCCTCCTCACCTCTAACGCCTCCGAAGACGAACGCTTCCACGGCGCCGCTTCGATCCGAGAATTCGCCTTGCGCTCGGTACTGTGTGCGCCGCTGCTGCGAAACGCTCGGACCCTAGGCGTCCTCTACGCCGACAACAGCGCCCGATTCGGCGCCTTCCACGAAGAGGACCTGGAGTTCATCCAGACCTTCGCGAGCCAGACCGTCGGCCTGTTAGAGCGCGCCAAGCTTCAGCACGAACGCGACCGAACGCGAGATCTGTTCAGTCGCTACGTCTCCGAGGCGGTGGTGGAAGAGATCATGACTCGACCCACCGACGCCCTAGCGGCCCAACGCAGGAGAGTCTCCGTCATGTTCTGCGATCTGCGCGGTTTTTCTCGGCTTTCAGAAAACGTGGAGCCGGACGACCTGATCGCCATTCTCAATGAGCATCTAGAGGAGGCCACCGAAGCTATCCTGGCACAGGGAGGAACGGTCCTATCGTTTTTGGGGGATGGACTGCTCGCGGTCTTCAACGCCCCGGTGACCTTACCCAACTACGAGGAGAAAGCGATGAGGGCGGCTCGGAGAATGCTTCGAGCGAACTGCGGCTCACGATTGAGCCTGGGCATAGGTATCGCCACCGGCGTGGCCGTCCTCGGGGACCTGGGAACCTCCCGACGTCGGGAGTATACCGTGCTCGGGGATGTGGTGAACGTTGCGGCTCGTCTCGAGAAGCTGACCAAGAAGTGGGGGGTCCGGCTTCTGTGTGACCAGGAGACCTACCTGGGCATCACCGGAGGCCCCACCTCACCGTTGGGGGAGGTGGTGCTCGACGGGCGGACAGGTTCAACGCTGATCTACGCCCCTTAAGATAGGCGGGCGCGAAGGGGGGGGACATGCGTTTTTACTACACGGCAAGCGATCGGGAGGGGAGCCTCCAAGAAGGCGTCATCGAGACGAGCTCGGCGGGAGGGGTTCAACGCGCACTCCTGCAGCGCGGTCTGGTCCTCCTCCAGCTAAAGAGGCTACCCGAGACCGAGACCACGTCACCCTCGACCGAACCCCCTCCGGCGTTCCGCCCCGACCGCTCCCCCCGCACCGAACGACTGTTCACCGTACGCTGGAAGTCGGTAGAACAGGCTCTGCTGCTTCGCCAACTCCACCTGATGTTCAGCGCGGGGCTCCCGCTGCACCAGGCCATCGGCAACCTCTGCAGGGGTTGGGAGGGGCGCTCCCAGGGGGTCCGGGAGGCGCTCGACGGCCTGTCGAGCGCGCTGTACCGGGGGCGGACCTTCGCCCAGGCGGCCTCGATCAGCGGGCTGGTCCGCAGAGAGCAGGCGGTCGCCATCTCGGTGGGAGAAGCCACCGGTCGACTGGAGCCGCTCCTCAAAGAGCTCGCCCGAAACGAAGAGGAGAGGTGGCGGCTGCGCTGCCGGGTGGGCGCCAAGCTCGTCTATCCTTGCGCGGTCTTCGGTCTTCTACTGCTGATGCTCGTTTTGACGGCTGCGCTCTTCACCGGTTCCCCGCCCGGTGACCCGACCTCGGAAAATCGAGGACTCGC
>CAZDLH010000053.1:0-9776 GCA_964505925.1 uncultured Burkholderiales bacterium | reverse complement strand
AAGCAGCTCAAGGAGTTCGGCAGTCGCCTGAAGACCGAAGGGGGCGAGCAGATCGAGCACGGTCGGCAGCAGCGCACCGAGGGTGAACAGAGGATCGAAGGCGGGTTGGCGGCCGAAGGCCAGGCCCGGGAGTCCGAGACCGCCGGCGCCGCAGCCTTCGGGGAGGGCCTCGCGAAGGGGCAGGAAGCCGCCGGTCAGGCCGGCGACGCCAGAGCGCGACTCGAGACCGGTCTAGAAGCCGAGAAGGCGGCCCACGGTCTAGAAGCTGAGCAGCTCGGGGAGTTCGCCGTCGAGGCGGGCAAGTCGGCCGTCGGGCGCGCCGTCTCCACTTTGGTTCAAGGAGCGCTGTCCGAGGAGATCGCCGCCGAGCGAGAAGGCTTCGATAAGGCCCAAGCCGCTACGGAAGAGCTGAAGACCGGTTTGACCCAACAGGGTGAAGGGCGGAGACTGGCCGAGGAGGGTGTGGAGGGCCTACGCAAGGCCGACGTCCTCAAGGAGCAGTCCGAAGCCGCCGACCTCAGATCGGCGCGCTACGCCGATCGCGCCGCGGCACACCAAGAGGAGGCCGGCCATCTCAAGGAGGAGGCCGGCTCCTTCCAGGAGAGCTCCACCGAGTATCGCAACCGAGCGGCCATCGCTGAAGCGTTCGGTACGGTAGCCGGAGCCGAGGCGGAGAATCAGAAGGCCCTGGCCCAGCTCTTGGCCGCCAAGGCCGCCATCGACGCCGGTGCGGCCGAGGCCCTCTCCGGTCTTAGCCATTTCCGCGATGAAGCCCAGCGGACCGCTGCCGAAGGGGGCCTAGCCCAGGAGCAAGGGGTGCGCTACGGCGAGCGAGGCCAGTTCTACAACAGCATGTCCCAGGCGCTGGGGACCGAGGCCGCCGAGATGGTGGGCCAGTCCAACGCCGAGAGCGCCCAAGCCCAGCGTAAGACTTCGGCTGCGGCCAACCACGAGGTGATCGGGGCTGGCGACGCTCGCCGGTCCGAAACGTTCCGCGGTCACGCCGAGAACCTGCAAGGGCAGAGCAACGAGCTCCGCGAGCAGGGCGAGCAGCGATTGGCCGAAGGGACCGCCCAGCAGCAAGCGGGTGCTCAGACCCTCGAGCAGGCCATGGCCAACCTGGCTGGAGCCACCGGTCAACAAGAAGAGGCAGCCCAGGCTCAAGCCGAGCTGCACGAAGGTCTGCAGGCCGTCAATGAACTGACCGGGGAGACACTGCAGGCGCGCGAGGATATCGCCGCCGGACTGCAGCAGAGCGGAGCGGCTCAGACCGAAGCCCTCAAGGAGCAAGGCGTTGCCCTGGGTGAACTTCTGGGTGCGCACGCGGCCGGAGCCGAATCCCAGGCCGCCCGAGCCGAGAGCTTGGGGCAGCTACAAGAAGCTTCCGGAGGGCTGGCCGAAGCCATCGACACCCAAGGCGCAGGCTTCGAGCAGCGGGCTGCCGGTTCGGCCTCCGAGAAGGCCGGAGCCGAGGCGGTTCGCACCGGTGAAGAGGCCGAACAGCACGGTGCCGGCAAAGAGGTCGAGGGCCAGAAGAAGACCGAGCAGGGCCGTCAGACCGAAGAGGCGGGGCGAGTGGTGGCCGACAAAGGTCGCAAGTATCAAGAGCTGGCCGAGCAGGCCGCCGAGATCCCGTTCCACATCTCCGGCTAGCCGGAGGGCGCTCTGCGCGAAGCTCGCGGTGAAAGCGTCGAGCCAGCGCCGACCACGAACGGTCGTACCCTAAACGGGTTCGGCCGTTCTCACTTTTCGGGGACCAGGCCCACTCGTCTTACCCGCTCGGTTCGCCCGCTCGTCTCGTTCGCTGGTCCCAAGGGGGACAGGAGCCGCGCTGTCGGAGGTCCAAACGGACCCGATGACCTCGCTTGCGATCGACTGCTGGGCCGAGCCCAAAACCCGGGAGCGCTTCCAGGAGCTGGTCGGGGATCCCCTGTTGGATGCGGTGTTCGCCGAAAGCCAGAGGCTCTCGGTGCCGGTGTACTTGGTGGGCGGGGTGGTCCGCGATCTTCTGCTCGGTAGGCCGCTGCACGATGTGGACCTGACGGTGCCGGCCGCTCGGCCCGACTTCGAGCGGCTTCTAGCCAGCCTCCAACAGCGCGTATCCGTCACCGCGGTCGTCCTAGACGTGGACCGCGGCGTGGTGCGGCTGGTCCCTCGCCGGTCCGCCGGGGAGTATCCGGGAGCGGTGGTGGACCACCTGGACTTCGCTTTGGGTCAAGGGGAGGACCTGATCGACGATCTGGGCCGGCGAGACCTGACCTTGAACGCCTTGGCCCTCGACCGTCAAGGGCTGCTGCACGATCCGTACGGAGGGTTCGAAGACCTGCGGGCGGGGAAGCTCCGAGAGGTGGGGCCCACAGCTTTCCTCGACGACCCCCTGCGCTGCCTTCGGGCGCTCCGCTTCTCGGCGCTGTTGAAGCTGGGGCTGGCCTCTTCGACGCTCGAGCGCATGCAGCGCGCTGCTCCCGGGCTGGACGGGGTCGCGGGGGAGCGGATCGCCGAGGAGCTCTTCGCCTTCCTCGGAGCCCTCCACTACCCCGAGCCGACCGCTGCCAGCGGGCTCTGGGAGGGAGCTCTCTTTGGTAAAGGGGGTAAAGGGGGTGAGGGGGGCGCTAGTGAGCCGCTAGCGTGGGGGGATTACCAGCGCTGGTGCGGCAGCTCCGAGCCCGACGCCTTGCGCTCGGAGCCTCCCGTGCGTCAGGGCAGAGCTCTGGTGTCGCTGGTGGGCCTGGGGGTGCTGCTGGGAGCTGGCCGGCTCGCGGAGCCGAAGCGAGCCGAACCGGTGCTGGAGCGGCTGAAGCTCTCCCGCCGGGAGGCGGGCTACCTCACCGCCTGGGCTGGCGCCTACCGCGGGCTAGGGGAGCTGGCCCAGGAGCGAGCCTCGTTGACCGTCGACGCGCTCTGGCAGCTGAAACGGGACTCGAAGGATGCGCTGCCCGGGGCCTGGAGCGCAGCCTTGGCGCTGTGCCCGGCGCTCCGGGCGCAAGAGGAGGGTTCGAAGCGCTTCTCCAGACTCCAGGCCGTTGTCGCCGGCTGGGGCGAGCTGCAGTCGGCGCCGCTGCCGTTCGAGGTGAGCTCGTTCGTAGAGCGCAGCGGGAGGCGACCGGGACCATGGGTGAAGGAGCTTCTCTTGCAGCTGGAGTCGGACTGGCGCTGCGGGCGGGCGGTCGAGCGGGCCGATCTCGCCGAACGGGCCGAGCGGTATCTGCTGGAGCTGAGCCCCTAGTTTGCCGAGCCCAGAGCGCGGTAGGCGGCGGCCTTGTCTTTAAGAATGGCGGCGGCGGCCAGCTTCTCTTCGCCTTGGATCAGGAGCGTCTGGGCCGTCTGGCTGTGATCGTCAGCCTGTTGGAACGCTTGGAAGGCCTCGCCGGAGAGCCGGCGGGCGTCGGCCATCTTAGGCCGAGACTCGAGCAGCATGCGCTGCCCCCGGTTCTGCAGGCGCAGGCCCTCGAGCTCGAGCTCCCGGGCCTCTTCTAAAAGGGCGCGGGCCTGCTCGGCTGAGCTCTGGGCCTCCCGCCCGGCGCTGACTCCTTCGCCGAGCTCGTCGATACCGGCCCGGATCTTCTCTTCGGCTTTCCGACCGCTGTTCTGACCGGATCTCAGTTCGTGGTACAAAGACCGACTCTTAGATAGGAGCGTACCGCTCTGGCCGAGCCCTTCACGGATAGCTTGGGCGTCCTCGAGGTTCTCGGCGCCCAGGCGACTCTCCCGGGCGAACTCCGCATCGAGCGCTCCGTGCAGCTCACCCTGCGCGTTCAGGGCGTCGGCCTGAATGACCGAGCCGTCGAAGAACCCGGTGATCCCCGAGACCTCCTGAGCTTCGGCTCGGGCCGTCCACTGCTGGGCCCGGCGGTCGGCTTGGCCTTTGTCGACGCCTGCCTCCCGAGCGGAACGGTCGGCCTCGGTGCCTCTGGTCCCGTGCTCGTCGGAGCGGTCCAGCAGGATCTCCGAGCGGGTCTGGGCACCGGCTCCGCTCACTTCGTGCTCGCGGGCTCGCTCGGTGGCCTGCTCGGCTCGCACCCTGGCCTTCTCGGCTTGGATGGCTAGCTGCTGGGCTTCGTTTCTGGTGGCGGTGGCGCGCTGCTTGAGCTGCTGAGCCTGGTCTAGCTCGAACTGTCCCTGCCGCTCTAAGGCCACTCCCTGACAGTAGGTCCAGGGGCACATCTGAAGCTGTCGGCCGATGGCCACGTGGTTGCGCCCTGCCCCTTCCAAGGTTCGGGCCTGGCCCGACTGCTGGGCGGCGTGAGTGTCTAGGGTCTGCGAACGAGCCTGGAGAGCCTCGGCGCTCTGCCCGCTCTGCTCGGCGAGCCCTTGCTGCACGACAGCGGCTCGGGATTCGCCGACCGCTTTGAGCTTCTGCCACAGTCCATCGAAGAGCAGACGGCTCTCGCTTTTTTTGTGTCGCTCGGCGTCGGCCGAGTGAAAGGTCTCTCGAAGGTGGGCCGTGTCGGCCGAATCTTTAGCCTCTTCGCCCTTTACGCGACTCTCGGCTCCAGAGCGCAGCTCGGAGAAACCCTCGCGCTTGACCGCCGACCCGCTCTCGAAGTCCGCTCCGGCCATCAGGAACTCGCCGACTAGCCCGCCCTGCTGATCCAGGGAGGACGACTGCTCGGGGAGCCGTTCGCCTACGCCTTCTAGGCGCTCGCCTCGGTCGGCGCGCACACTCGAGGCCTGGGATTCGGTCTGCTCTAGCCGGTCGGCCTGGCGCTCTTGCTTTCGCAGCACGCTCTCGTTGCGGGCTAACCCTCGATCGATCTTCTGTAGGCCGGAGTCGGAGGTCTGGCGGGCTTGCGCCATCCCCTCGATGGACCGCTCTAGACCGTCTAGGCCCTCTCGGAATCCGTCCTCGCTCTGGGCGTACTTTTGGTCTGCCTGCTCCAGGCGGTCTAGACCGCGCAGGCTCTGCTCTCGCCCGTTGCGCCGCAGCCGGTTCGACTCGCCCTGGAGCTCCCGGCCGACATCGCCCGTTTCGAGGGCCGCGTCTCGGTGCTCGGTAGAGCGCTCTAGGGCTTCCGTCCCCTCGGCTTTCAAGGCTTCCGAGCGAGCTTGGTCGCGCTTGGCCTGCTCGAGGAGCTGGGCCTTCTGCCGGGAGAGGGCGCTCGAGCTATGGTTTGAGGACAGCAGCATCGCAACCATTATAGCCAATTTCGCCCGTTTGTCATGTTGCCGGGAGGTTAATTCGGGACCCGACCGTTCTCGGACTTTGAAGTGGGTCTAACAGCGAGGGAAAGGTTCGCCTAAGTTTCCCAGGAGGTGCAGGATTCGCTGCGAAAGCCAAGGGGGATCGGGAATATAGTGAAGAAGTTCTAAGTTATAAGGCGGAGGCAGGTTACCGGTGGAAAATTCAGAGCAGTTAGAGCGCAGCGAACAGCCGGCCGACACGAACGGCTGGAGCTCGAACGATGCGAGCCCATCGTCGGAGGAGTCCGAAGAGATCGGCGTGCTCGAGTTCGATGAGGATTCCAGCGAGGCCGAGAGCACCGAGCGCTCCACCCCCAACGACGAAGCTCTGGACGAGGAGCGCCGGCGCGCCTACCGCCTAAATAAAGTGTTGGGGGCCACCCTCACGACCCCCGACGGTACCAGCGAAAAAGCTAGGCTTTTCGTGATCGACATCTCGGCAACCGGTTTTCGGGCCACCGATCATCGCCCTCACGGTGAGCAAGAGTACGAGATCTCCATCGTCTTGCGCAAGGATGACGAGCCGTTTCAGAGCCGCATGAAGGTGGTCTGGACCAAGGAGCTCACGGTCTCAGGTATGTTCCAGATGGGATGTCAGTTTATCGACCCCAGCGAGGAGAACCTGGTGCGCCTAACGCGCTTTCTCAAAGAGGAGCTGCAGCGCTCGGAGCCGGCCAAGAAGTCCCAGCTCGAGTTCGGTCACCCGTGGACGATGATCAGATAGCCATCCTAAACCGCTGGGCGGGTCGCCAGATTTAACAACCCGTTCACATCTCACCGGGGGCTTCCAAACTCTCTTTAGGCGTTCTGTCTTATTGTCTTTGTAGTTCGAAGAAGGCAAAGGGGAAGACGATGGCTACAGCAACCAGAAGAAGAGGAACTCTACTCGCTAAGCGTTCGGTAGGGTGCCGACGACGGGATACCCGAAATAAGCTGGTGCCTGTTTCGGCCATCTGCTGGGGCCGGAGCCACTCGCCTGCGAAGGCAGTGCTGATCGAGGCTGACGGGCAGGGCGCTCGGCTCTCGTTGAATCGCCCGGTGGCCTCCGGCGAGACCCTGAAAGTCTCCCTCGAGGACCGCCTGGGACAGTTCCGTACGGTGGAGGCCCGAGTGGTCTGGGTTCGCCCCCTGGAGTTCGCCCGAGGGGTCGTCGTCGGGGTGGCGTTCGCCGAACCGGTGGAGCTCGCCGCTTAGACGGTCCCACCAGTCCCGAGCGGCAGCGCTAGGCTGCGCCACAGATACCAGCTGGCCGCGGTCCGGTACGGGCGCCACCTGAGACTCAGCCGTTCCCAACGCTTCCGCGGGTCGGGGACCCCTGCGCTCTTAGGATCGAGGGTCTGCAAAGCTTTACGGATGGCCAGATCCCCAAGAGGTAGGCGATCTCGGCGCCCCAGATGGAACATCAACACCATCTTTGCCGACCACGGGCCGAACCCCTTCAGCTTACACACCTCGCGGATGGCTATATCGTCGGGGAGCAGCTCTAGCTCCTCAGGATCGAACTCCCCCTCTAGAGTGGCCCGGGCCAGATTCAGTATCGCATCGACCTTGGCTTGGGACAGGCCGCAGGCTCGGAGGTTCTCGGCGCCTAGGGTCTGGAGCTGGCTCGGTCCAGGGAGCTCACCGCCCTGACCGCTGTTTAGAGCCTGGACTCGCTCCTCGATAGCCCGAGCGGCGCTGGTGGCGAGCTGCTGGAAGATCACCGAGTGCACGAGGGCAGCGAAGGGGCGACCGGGGTTTCTGGGTTCGATTCGACACGGACCCACCGCTCTCACTATCGGTGCTAACAGGGGATCGGCGCTTAGAACCGCTTCCGCTCTGGCCAGCTCTCCGTAGTCGAACAGGGACTCCACACCGACCCCCTCGGCGGCCAGAATAAGCCTCTTGGTCTCCACCCCGCCGGGGGCCGAGAACCCAGTAAGCTTTTCGGCGGCGCCGGTGACCCGATGGCAGGGCACCAGCAGTAGGTGGCGGTTGCGCCCCAGAGCGCCGCCGACGGCCCGGGCGGCGGTCGGCTTGCCCAGCCTTCGAGCGAGCTCGCCGTAGGTGACGACCGTGCCGCTAGGGATCCGGCGGGCCTCGCGATAGACCTCCCTCTCGAACGGAGTGGCCCCACTCATGTCGATCGGGTGGCGGCTGAGGTGACAGCCGCCCCCGGCCAGATGTTGGGCGATCTCTTGCCCTAGGGCGCTCTGGGGCGGCTCTTCCCCTCGGTCATCGCTACTGCGCTCGAGCAGGCGCAGCTCTCGCACACCCTGAGGTCCGAACCGGATCTCTACCGGGCCCAGTCGTGTTCCGAAGCGTTCGAGCTCTTCTGCAGTCATGGGTGGGCTTTCGTCGCACTGTCGGGATCTCCTCAGCGGCGGGGCAGCTTCTGGGCGAAGCCGTGGAGGTCCCGGCGGCAGGCCCCCACCACGGCCCCTTTCTTGCGCGAGGAGAACAAAAGCATGGGCGCGAGCGCCGAGCCGACCAGCAGGAGCGCGGTGGGCGGGAGCAGCACCGCACTGCCCAGCGCGAGTCCGGCGAGCAGGCCTAGGTCCCGATTGAACGGCTTGGGGATGTGGCGTTCTAAGGCCGCATCGGTGGCCTCGACTTGAGGTAGAAGCGTTCGGATCGCAGCCGACTGACGATCCCGTAGGGCCGCGTGGGGTCGAGGGGACAGACCTGTCAAGTCGGTGGGAAGGTCGGTGGCGTCTAAGAACAGTTCGCAGCTAACCGGAGAGGGGGCGCCGGCCAATAGACCGCTGCTGGCGATGGCCCCGTCGATCAAGAAATGGCATAGCGAAGGGCGCGGTATGGGCTTGAAGGTGGCGGTCCCGTGTTCGGCGGCCTGCGGAAGATAGTAGTGATAGTTCAGCTTGGCTAGCCCTCGGCACCGGGTCAGGCTGGGATCGCCCACCAGAGTGAAGGCCCCATGGGCGGTGAAGCGGTCGGAGAGCCTCCATTCGCGCTGCTTGCGCCGAAGGCCGGGGGGAACGGAGAGCTCGTTGAGGCTGTTAGGGCTTCGGTCTGGGTCCCACCAGTTCAATGACAGCAGGGACGTGTAGTGATCTTCGGGCTCCGGCGGAGCGCCCAGCATGGTATCGAGGCGGCGGCCGTCGAAAGTCAACCGGATGGGGGAGGCCTGACCCCGGTAGCTCAGCTCATCGAATTCGGCGCTGGCGCGACCGGCACCCCGGACCAGCCCACCGAGGGCTCGGCCCGCGTCTTCGGCCGGAAAGCTCACCGCGAGGTGCAGAGCTGAAGGGGCCCCGCCGGGCAGCTCCCGGGATTCGCTGACCAGCTGATCGCCGTCCCAAGCGAAAAGGGTGCGCTCTCCGGCACCGTCGAGCACTAAGGTGAAGGGGCGGGAGTCTCCGAAGCCGACGGCCCGTAGCCCCGTAGCTAGGTGGGTCAGAGGTCGAGAGGCCCGGTGCTCTACCTCTAACAAGGCCACTCGGAGCTCCTCTAGCGACAGCGGCACCTTCGGCTCGAAAACGAAGCGGGTAGCCTTACTATTGGTCACCACCATCAAGCTCTCGGCGCCGGAGGCCACCGCCGCTTGCAGCACCTTTAGGATCCAGGCGCTGGCCCGGGGGAGCTGAAAGTTGGCCAGCTTCTTGAGCGCGGCGGACTCGGCAAGGGTGAAGACACCCTCGGACTCGAGGCGACCCACCGAAGCCTGTTCTCCGAGAAACTGCTCTAGATCGTTGTGCGTACCGGTTTCCATAATCTACAGAACAGCTCAGGCGGCGGGGTCGCCGCCCGAGCTGCTTACTAGCTAACCGACAAAGGCGAACAAAGGTCGCGCTCGGCTACCAGATGCGGACTCGCTCCTCGGGCGGCAGCCACATCGCGTCGCCCTCTTTGAGGTCGAAGGCGGCGTAGAACCCCTCGACGTTTCGCAGCGGACCGATCACCCGGTACTCGGCCGGCGAGTGCGGGCCTCGGATCAGCTGTTGACGCATAGCGTCCTCGCGGTATTTGGTGCGCCACACCTGGGCCCAACCCATAAAGAAGCGCTGCGGTCCCGTCCAGCCGTCGATCACCGGGGGCTCGGCGCCCTCCAGCGAGCGCAGATAGGCCCGATAGCCGATGGTCACCCCGGCTAGGTCCGCGCTGTTCTCACCTAGGCTGAGCCGCCCGTTCACGTTCATCCCCTCGATGGGGGAGAACTCATCGTACTGGGCCGCTAATCGGTCTCCCAGCGCGTCGAAGGCCTCCCGGTCGGATTCCGTCCACCAGTTCTGCAGGTGACCGTCGCCGTCGTACTTCGAACCCTGGTCGTCGAAACCGTGGCCGATCTCGTGACCGATCACCCCGCCGATACCGCCGTAGTTCACCGCATCGTCGGCCTCCATATTGAAGAACGGGGGCTGCAGGATCCCGGCGGGAAACACGATCTCGTTTCGGGTGGGGCTATAGTAGGCGTTCACTGTCTGCGGCGTCATGCTCCACTCGTCGGGATCGATCGGCTTGCCGGCTCGGGCTAGATCGTAGTCGAGTTCGAACCGAGTGGACCGGACTACGTTCCCGAAGTAGTCGTCGGCTGAGATCTCCAGGGACGAGTAGTCCCGCCACTTATCGGGATAGCCGATCTTCGGCGTGAACTTCGA
>CAZDLH010000052.1:0-9788 GCA_964505925.1 uncultured Burkholderiales bacterium | reverse complement strand
CGATTGGGGACCGCCGGGTACTCTTTGGATAAGGCGACGCTGCTTTCCGAATCCCACTACGATGCCGAGCGCCTGCTCACCGAGATCCGTAGCGGTAAGGGAGCCCGGGAGCTGCTGCTGTACGTGGAGGCGAAGAGCCGTCCTTCGGCGGTGGAGGGGCGAAGTTTCCTCATCCGCGGCCGGGCGGTCGCACCGAGCGAACTGCTCTCGGCCATGGAGGCCGGCGGCTACCAGACCTCGGTGATCCTTATAAATACAGAGCCGGAGTCGCCCAGTGCCGAAAACGACCGCCAGCAGCGCTGGCACGATAGCCTGCTGCTGCTGCAGGCGCTGGCCGACCCCGGCCGGCTGGTGTTCGTCAATCGGGAGGACCGAGAGCGCTCCTTTGCCGTCCAGCGACGGGCGGCCCGGGCGCGTCTAGAGTCGCTCCTCGAGAGCCGCACGGGACCCCCCCTCATGCGGGTCGCCGACCTGGAGCACCCCGAGGAGACGATGTTCAGAGGCTGGCTGTACGGGCGCTAACCGCGCTTCCCCGACCGTTTCGAGCCGCTCTCGGCAGCTCGTGTTAGGAAAGCGCGGTCCGATGAGTCCAGGTTCACGTAGACCAACTCCGCTCCCAGCATGAAGACGACGGCTTCGATATAGAGCCAGACCTGGAGGCCTACGATCCCCCAGATGGTCCCGTAGAACGGGTTGCGGGAGCCCAGGGCCACGATGTAGGTGAGGTAGACCCACGAGGAGAGCTTCCAGGCGATGGTCGAGAAGACGGCGCCCGGTACGGCCATGCGGATCGGTACCCGACACGAGGGTAAGAAGATGTAGAGCAGCAGAAATATCAGCGCTACCGCCCCCGGGACGATGACCCAAGAGTGGAGGTTCGACAGGAGGTAGGCGTCGGTCAGGGTCCAGCCTTGCTCTAGGATCGTGGGTAGTTCGAGTTTCGACAAAGAGAGCTTGATCCGGGCGATCAGTAAGGACAGCCCTCCGACGCTGAGCACGACAGCGGTGCAGAGCAAGACCAAGGTTAAGGCGAGCACGTTTCCGGCCAGCCATCCCCGTTTGACCGGCAGCTTCCAGGCCCGATGGAGAGCCAACTCCATAGCTCGAAACAGCTGACGACCGGACCACAACAACACGATCATACCGGTCAGCCCGATGGCGTTGCTCTCCAGGGCGACCTGGTGGAGATGGCGATCTAAAAACGCCACCATGTCGTTCGGTAGAAAGAGCGAAGCGAGTGCGATGGTGTCGCTTATCGCCTCCCCGGAGGGGTAGAGGTACGAGAGGATGGCCACCGAGATCAAGACCAGCGGGAACAGCGAGAAAAAGGCGTAGAAAGCGATCCCTGCGGCGATGAAGGGTCCATCGTCGGCATTGAACTCACGACCGACTCGGAGGGCGGTGCGCACCGGGTGCTTGAACGAATCGAGCCAACTTCTGGCTTTCATAACAGGATTCCGTCTCCCGAGGTTGATAGTCCTATGGTCATGTGGTGTCGAACCGTCTCCCCTTTCCTCTTATTTTTAGCCTTCCTCTTCAGCGTACTGGGCGTCTCGCCGGTCTTGGCGCAGAACCAGTCGCACCGAGACCTCCAGCGTTCTCTCCTCGAGATGGTGCAGAGCTTCGAGCGCAACCATGGGGCGACAGTGGGGGTCAGCACGCTAGTTATGAGAACGGGGAAGGTCCCGTTTACCTATCGCGGGACGCAGCCGATGGTCCCGGCCTCCAACCTCAAGGTAGTGACCACGGCGGTAGCGCTGGACCGACTGGGTCCGAACTACCGCTTCGAGACCCGGCTGTACGGGCCGGCGCAGCACTCCGGTGGGGTGGCCACGGGGAATCTGGTTCTGAAGGGGAGCGGCGACCCGTGCTTTTTCCCCCCTTTCACGAGCACCTCGATGGAGCCTTTCGAGAATTTCGTGCGGGCGCTGCGTACAGGGGGTGTCCACACCGTTACGGGCTCGCTCATCGTGGACGACTCAGATTTCGACCGGGAGTTTCTCGATAGTGGGTATCACGAGCGGTACCTGCTGGACTCTTACGCCGCTCCGGTCGGGGGGCTCAGTCTAAACCATAACGTAGTTCGGCTAAAAGTGACGACCGATTCGGTGCAGACCCAGCCTTCGGTCGGCTCCATGGAGTTCATCAATCAGTTGGGCTCCGGAGGGGGCGGGGCCTGGGTCGAGCGGCCTAGGGGCACCGACCGGGTGCTTCTGAAAGGCTCGCTGGCCCCAGGTCAGGTGTTCGAAACCACGCTGACCGTGGGAGACCCGGTTCGCTTCGCAGGCAGCGCCTTCTTTCGAGCGATGCAGCGCGGCGGTGTCTCGGTGAAAGGGGGCTGGAAGACGGTCCCCGAGGGGCAGCCCGCTCCGCTGGGAGGATTGGTGCTGATGGCCAAGCACGCCTCGCCGCCGCTGTCGACCATCGCCCGCGAGATCAACGTCGAGAGCGACAACATCCTGGCCCAACACGTCTTCCGCCGCCTCGGAGCCTCGATCATCGGCTACGGCACGGTGCGCAACTCGGAGTCGGTGGTCCGCGAATTTTTCCGCAGGCACCGGATCGACGATCGTGGCCTGCGGATGACCGACGGCAGCGGTCTCTCCGAGCGGAACCGGATCGCGCCCCATCAGCTGGTACGGGTGCTGCAGGCGATGTGGGGGCACGGTCAGGGGCAGCTCTTCATCGATTCGCTTCCGGCCCCCAGCGAAGGGACGCTGCAGTACCGTCTGGCCGGCTCCACCCTGCGGGCGAAGACCGGAACCCTGAACAACCACTCCGGCCTTACCGGCTATGTGGTCACCTCCTACGGGCAGACGGTGGGCTTCTCCATCCTGGTCAACGACATCGGACAGGCCTGGCACGGGGTGGAGCTCCAGGATCGCATCGTAGGACTGATCGCCCGCTGGGATCGGCCGCTCTAAGCTCCTTTCTAGGGGGCGAGGGGGCGAAGAGGCGAGGGGTCTCCCCAAGGAAGGGGTCGATAGGCTCCGAGCGGGCGCTAGAGCGGCTCGAAGCCGCCGTCGAGCCCGAGGCGCTCGCGAGCTTTTCGGTACTGGCGGTCCAGGTCGTCGGTGCGGGGTACCCGGGTGTCGTTGGGGTCCCATACCACCCACAGATAGCATGAGAAGGGCGAGCGGATCTTGCTGAAGTAGCGCAGACTGTAGGTCGGCATGGCTCGATGGTCCCGGAAGCACCAGCCGGCGATCGGCTTGATCTGACCTCGCCGCAGCGAGTACCGAAAGCGGCAGTCGAAAATGGGCACCAGCCGGGCTTGCAGCGCTTTGCCGCGGATGAGACAGCCCATGTCGCCTCGCATCAGTATGTCTAGGTGGGGAGCGAGGAGCAGGTCGGTCTCGAAATCGACCTCCCTGTCCGGGTCGCCCAGATAGGTGTCCCTGATGCACAGGCTCTTGCTCTCGGGAAGGAAAAGGATTTCACGCCAGAGCGCGCCGGGTAGGTCCGGTCCGGTCCAGACCTGACGGAAGGCCCCCAGATAGCTGGCCGCCCCCCCGAGCCTGGTCTCGAAGACCGTTTCTTCGCTGCGCTGGGCGACCCGCTGGAGGCACAGGGGCTCTCGCTCGCGTCCGATGCGGGGCGCGCTGTGGGCGCTGATGCGGGCGAAGCTAGGCTGGATGAGGTGGCTGTGCGGAGGGCCGCCCGGCTCGATGAAGACCGATTCGCCGGCGAGGCACAGCGAGAAGTGGAGGGCGTCGTCGTGCAGGCTGAGGGAGGCCGGCGGCGGAGGGGAGCTCTCGATGAGCGAGGTCTTGGGGCTGCCCCGGAGCAAGCACCAGTTGGCCTGACGGTCCCAGCGGTCCCGGGCCACCGCAAAGCCGGCTTCCGGGAAGGTTTTGGTCTTCGGAACGCCGCTCATGCCGATGTCGATCCCCTCGTACAGCCCTTCGGCTTGAGGGCCCAGCCACCACCACAGTTCGGGGGGCATCTCGACACCGGGGCGCAGATCGTCGCGCTGACAGGCCACGGCCCCCAGAGCGAGCAGCCTACGGGACTGCTCGGTGGCCCCTACGAAGGGGCCCAGGAAGGTGACCCCGGCGGTGGGTCCGAAGTCGCAGGCGATGCGGTCGGGGGGCGTGATCAAGGCCAAACTCTCGCAGGCGGTCTCGGCCGCCTCCCGGAGCCCTTTCGGCGAAGGTAGAGCGTTGAGTCGGTGCATCACCTCGATGAGCAAGAGCCATTCGAGAAGCTCTCTGTGGCGGGCAGCGGATCCGCTCAGGTGGAAGCCGTCTCGGCCCATGGTTGCCCAGGCCCGCTTGCCGAGGGCCTCCGAGCTCAGCTCGTACCAGCGCTGCGCCGGCTTCAACTCCGGTAGGGTTAAGCTCAAGAGGCACAGAGCCGCGGACACGGCTACACCTTCGGCGGGGGTCAGCTCTATGCTCTCTGCGCTCAGCAGCTCCGACAGGACCGCGGCGTGCACGAGGAGGGTCCGTACGAGGCGGGCCGTCACCTCGTCCTGAAGCTGTTCGGAGGCCAGAAAAAGCTGAAGCGAGAGGAGCCAGTTCACCGTCCGGGCGGCCACCGAAGTGGGGTCGAGCCAGTTGATCCCGAAGAGGGCCGGGTTCCGCTCGGCCCAGTCCACCGCCTGGACCACGAACTCGCTAACCAGGGACTCGGAGCCGGTGATCCAGTAGGCCCGGCCCATGGCGGTGAAGTGTCCTAACTGGTTGAAGTGCCAAGTGGCCTCGACCGGGCCCAGATTCCGCTGCGACTCTTCGTTGGGGCGCTTCAGGACGTCTCGGAGGTCGGAGTCGGCTCCGAAGATCCAAGAGCTGTCCTGGAAATCGCTAAACCAGTCGATGGCGTTGGGAAAAGTTTTCTTGAATCCCAGCGGAGCGAAAGAGCGGGCTTGCGCCTCCTCGGCGAAGCGTAGCATCTTGCGGACGGGAACCTCGTCGGCGACCGCCTGCCCGACGATCTTTTCGCGCTGGGCCGAGTGTAGAAAAAAACGAGGTCGAAGCCGGTCCCTGAGGTGGTCGGCCAGGCTCCGTTGAGCCGAGCGGAGTCGGCTTTGGCGAGCCGCGCGCTTGGCCTCCTCGAGGTCGATGCTCACCGGTCGAAAGTAGCGGAAGAGGTCTCCCTCGGGTATGTCGAAGGGCTCTCGTTCCCGGCGACAAGCCATGACTTGCGCCTCCAGGCTGATCTCGCGCTGGAGGAGACTTCGCATCCGCTTACTCAGTCGACTCAGCATGCGGTTAGGCCGAGACCGAGGAGCTCTCGGAGTAGGAGAGGACCAGGTTCGAGATCAGATCGATCTCCTCGGTGGTCAACTCGGGAAACATGGGTAGCGAGAGCACTTCGGTCTGAGCTTGGCGGGTTACCGGAAAGTCGTCGTCGGTGTAGCCGAGGTCGGCGAACGCTTTCTGCTGGTGGAGCGAGACCGGGTAGTAGATCATCGATCCGACCCCGTTGGTTTCTAGGTAGGCTTTGAAGCGGTCGCGCTCCGGGACCCGGACGGTGAACTGGTGAAAAACGTGGTGGCAACCAGCGGCTTCGCTAGGGACCTCCACTCGGTCTCCGAGGTTTTTCAGGTAGCGGTCGGCAATCTTTCGACGCTCTGTGTTCCAGCGGTCTAGATGCCGAAGTTTGACCCGGAGGGCGGCCGCTTGGATCTCGTCGAGCCGGCTGTTGGTACCGATGCAGTCGTGATAGTACCGGACCTTCGAGCCGTGCCCGCGGAGCACCCGGATCCGCTCTAGCAGCTCCGGACTGTTGGCGAGCACCGCGCCGCCGTCGCCGACCCCTCCTAAATTCTTGCTGGGGAAGAAGCTGAAGCACCCGAAGTCGCCGAAGGTGCCGACCTTGCGACCTTTGTACTGCGCTCCGGTAGCTTGGGCGCAGTCCTCGATGACCTTCAGGTCGTGGGCGCGGGCAAGCTCCATGATCTCGTCCATCGGGGCCGGGTGCCCAAAAAGGTGAACCACCACGATGGCCTTGCTCTTGGAAGTGATCCGTCGGGCGAGATCCTCTGGGTCGATGTTGAACGTACGGGGCTCGATATCGCAGAAGGCGGGCCGAGAGCCGGCCAGTGCGATGGCCCCGGCCGAGGCGATGAAGGTGAAGGCGGGCGAGATGACCTCGTCCTCCGGCTGTAGATCCAGGGCTCGTACGGCCAAGTGGAGAGCTTCGGTACCGGATCCCACGCCCACCGAATCGCTCATCCCGTGCCAAGCAGCGAACTCCTGCTCGAAGGCCGTCACCTGGGGGCCCAGGATGTAGTGTGTGCTCCGAAGCGCTTCCAGAACGGCCTCTTCGATCTCTTGTTGAATCTCTTGGTACTGGGTCTTCAACTGAAGGATTGGGATCATGTTTTGACGCGCCTACTAGGCGCCCTTTCTTTCGGTTTCCGCACCCCCCAGGGGCGAGCGGAGTTGGGCGTGGTACAGTTTGGCGTATAGGCCGTTGAGATTAAGGAGTTTCTGGTGGGTCCCCTCTTCGACGATCCGTCCCGATTCTATGACGACGATACGATCGGCGTGACGGATGGTGTTGAGTCTGTGGGCGATGACCAGCGAGGTGCGACCGCGCATGATGCGCTCGATCGCTTCGGTGATCAGGTTTTCGGATTCGGTATCGATACCCGAGGTGAACTCGTCGAGTACGAGGACCCTGGGATCGCGCAGTAGAGCCCGGGCGATGGCGATCCGCTGGCGCTGGCCTCCCGAGAGGCGCTCGCCGCGCTCCCCGACGGCGGTCTCGTAGCCGTCCGGGAGGCGCCGGATGAACTCGTCGGCGTTGGCTGCGCGGGCGGCCTCTTCGAGCTGCTCTCTACTAAAGTCCGTACGTCCACAGGCGATGTTCTCGGCGACGGTACCGCCGAACAGCACCGACTCTTGGATGACCGTTCCCACCTGCTCCCGAAGCGAGTGGAGGGTGACGTCCCGCAAGTCGTGACCATCGATGGAGATGCGGCCCTGGTCGGGATCGTAAAAGCGCGGTAACAGATTCACGAAGGTGGACTTACCAGCTCCGTTCGGCCCTACGATGGCCACCACTTCCCCCGGCATCACCCGTAGGTCTATCCCTTGGAGCACCGGCTTACCGGGCTCGTAGGAGAAGTGCACGCCCTCGAAAGAGATCTCTCCACGCACGGGCGGTAGAGGCTGAGCGTCGGGCCGGTCGAAAACCGTGGGCTCGGTGTCGAGCACCGAGAAGACCCTTTCGCCGGCCGCTCCGGAGGCTTGCAGATTCGAGTAGAACGACGACAGCGCGTTGATCGGCTGGGTCGTCATCACGAGTAGGGTCCAGTATTCGGTCATCTCGGCGAAGGTGGCTTGGCCTTGGAGGATCCGGGTGGCTCCGAACCAGACGATCGCCACGATCCCGAGAGCGCCCAAGAATTCGATCACCGGGCTCTGGGTGGAAGCCACCTTGACCAGCTTCATCTGGGTGTGGAAGTTCTCTTCGTTCTTCTCGGCGAACCGATCGATCTCGTAAGACTCGCGGTTGAACGCCTTCACGACTTTAATGCAAGAGATGTTCTCGTACATGATTGCCGATAGGTCGGCGACCCGGGACTGCAGACTGGTGCTGATCTCCCCCATGCGTTTCCCGAACCGGCCTACGGCCAAGCCGATGATCGGGCTCAACAAAAGAACCAGTAGAGTGAGTTGGTAGTCCTGGTAGAGCATCCAGCCCATAGCCACCGCGACGATCAAGAAGTTCTACAAAAAATCGGACAGGGTGGTGTAGATCGAGGTGGCGACGAGAATGTCGTTGGAGCAGCGCGAGTGGATCTCGCCGAGGCGCATACGGTCGAAAAACGACAGCGAGAGCTGTTGAAGATGGCGAAAGACCCTGACTCTGAGATCGCGGATGGCAGACTGGCATCCTAGATCCACCAGGTATTTCTGCAGGAAGGAGCCGATGCCCATGGCGATCATCAGCAGGAGGAACCCGCCGATGATCAGATTCAGTTGGGTGAAAGGGGTCCGCCCATCCGTGTAGGCGAACTGGTCTTCGGTCATCAGTTCGAAGACCAGGCCTACGAACTTGGCCTGGGAGAGCCGGGCCAATGAAACGAAAGCCGTCATGAAGAAGGCGCCTACGACGACTTTCCAGTACGGCCTGATGAAGGCGATGATGCGTCGCTGAACGGCCCAAAGGTCGCGGATCGGCATAGGCTATTACTTCTGTATTCTCGTTTCGAAAGGCACGGCTCGGAGCTAAGCGATCACGAAGAGAGGCTGGCCTTCGTCTACCGGCTCGGCGTTCTGAACTAGGACTTCGACGATCTGGCAAGGGCGCTCAGCGGTCAGCTCGTTCATCAACTTCATCGCCTCTATGATGCACAAGGTCTGGCCGGGCGCCACCGAGCCGCCCTCCTCTACGAAGGGGGGGGCGTCCGGTCGGGGGGCTCGGTAGAACACCCCGGATAGAGGTGATGAGATCACTTCACCCTTGGGCGCCTCAGCGGACCCCGAGCCCGGCGCGGGGGCCGCCGTAGCCGGGCCGCCGTTGCCGGGTAGGCCCAGCGCGGCGGCCATGGGGAACTGAGGGAAGCTGGCCATCGTCGCCTCTGGGATGGGGGCTTCGAAGTGCATCTCCAGCTCTAGGTCCTCGTCCTCATAGCTGAGTTCAGCGAGATCGAACTCCTCTCCGATGGCGGCGAGTTGTTCGGCGGTTTCCAGGTGCGATTTCATGACCGGCTCTCCTTCTTCTTAGAAGACTTAGAAGAGCCGTTACCCCCGCTGCTGGATTTAGAATCCTGACTGGGAAGGATAGACCAGTTCAGATCCGGCACCGGTGCGGAATCGAGGGATTTCGTGCTCTTCTCAGGCTTCTTCTCAGCCTTCTTTTTGGTCGGCGACGCGGAGGCTGGCGGAGCGCTGGGTGCGGCTATGGCCCCCCCGAGTACCAAGGCCGGCACTACGGCTTTGCCGCCGTCGTCGGAGGAGTCCTTGCGAGCGGGCTTGGACCGAGTCTGCTTGGGACTGGTGTCCCGGACTGCCGGTCGGCGATCCTTCTCCGCTGCTTGCCTCTTTCGGGGCTCTTGGGGTTCGCGCTCCTTCGAGGTGCGCCCCCCGTCCTCGCTGCTCTTTCGGGCATCTCGGCGAGAGTCTTTGGTGCGGGAGCGGGAACGGGTGTCCTCGCTGCTGCTCGAGTCGACCTCCCCGGAGTCGCGACTCTCCTTAGAGTCGCTGGCGGGTTTGGTCTCGACCTCGCCCCACACTGTTCGGTCTTCATCGGAGCGTTTGCGTCCACGGCGTAGCTTCTTGCGGGAGCTGGGCGTCTGGCGCTCTTCGGAGCTGCTGGAGGCCGAAACCCCGGCGAGTTGGCGCACCTTCTGAGCTAGGCGCGAGATCGAGATCTTCTCCTCTTTCCCGTTGTCGAGATAGGTGAGGACCGCGTGGCCACGGAAGGCGTTCGATTCATCGAGGTACAGCAGATAGCGGCAGCCGCTCGGAGGCTTCTGCAGACGGGCGTACTCGGCTTGATAGTCGAACTCTGCGGTGATGCCCTCGGTTCGGAGTTGGTGCAGCAACGGCACCAGCAGTTTGGCCGATTCGGGCCCTTCGGCCTGGAAGAAGAAGGCGATGGGAGGGGCCTGCTCTTCCCCCTCCCGGTCCTCTTGCTCGGCGAGGATCTCGAGCACCGTTTCGATAGACAGAGCAAAACCCACTCCTGGGGTGGCCTTGCCGCCCAACCGCTCGGCGAGATTGTCGTAGCGACCACCGAACCCGAGGCTCTGCCCTTCGTAACAGATATCGAAAACCGTCCTCTTATAGTATTCGGTGTCCCGAATCAGGCGAGGCTCCAGTTCGAAGGTC
>CAZDLH010000051.1:0-9837 GCA_964505925.1 uncultured Burkholderiales bacterium | reverse complement strand
GACACCTATGAGCCAGGCGGCCGGATGCTGAATGACCGCCACCATGCCAGCCAGTAATCGGGTGGCCGCCGGGAGCTCCACCCCCAACCCGACCACCGTTTCGAGGATCCCCGGGATCACCGTATGAAAAAGACACAGGGTGAGCACTACGGCCAAGACGAAGACGATGCTCGGATAGGTCAGCGCCTTCTTCACGTGCCGGGCCGTATTGTCTCGCCGGTCCAGCCAGACCCCGAGCTCCTCTAGAACCGAGACCAGCTTGCCGGTCTCTTCCGCTGCCCGCACGAGGGACAGGTAGGTCAACGAAAAGACCCGGGGAAACATCGCCAAGCTGTGGGAGAGTCGAGCCCCGTTCAGCACCTTCTTGGAGACCTCCGGAACCACCCACACCGCCATCTCGTCGGACTCATCTCGGCTCAAGATCTCCAGTGCATCGTGGAGCTGAATCCCCGAGCCTAAGAGAGTGGCGAGCTGTTTGGTGAACGACGAGAGAGCGACCGTCGAACAGGTCTGGTTCTCCGGCGTGGGGTTTGAGAAGAACAGATTCAAAGTCTTGGAAGCGTACCTTCCTGCCAGATCCGGAACTCGTGGCGTCCCGCCTGGGTGAACAGTTCCGCGTACATCGTGTGCCGGGCCGAACTCGCCACGTTCTGCCCCACGATCCCGGTCGACTCGACGCGGACCAGTCGGTGACTGCCCCGAAACTCTCGGTCGACGGTCACCTGATAGTACCCCACCAGTTCATCCTCGTCGAAGGTTCTCACCTCCTCCGTGAAGGAAAAGACGGTCTGTTCATCCCCGATCCCCGTCGGGAAGAAGGGGTTCTTGGCTAGCTTAACCCGGATGTCCTCGAGGCCGCTTCGGGCCAGAGCCTTAGCCTGCACCGCTTCGATGCTAGCGCGGGATGCGGCGTAGTGCCCCTGGCGAGCCCCCAGCATACCGAAGCCGATAACCGCAATAAAGACGGTGAGCAGCAGCGCGAACACCAAGAGAAAGGCTCGATCTGCTCTCCGAGACCTCACGGACGAAGCCTCGCTATTATCGTGTAGGTGCGAGCCCGCCGCTGATTGGCCACGGTGAACTCGAACTCGATGAGCGCCTGTCCCGACCGGCTCTTCACTTGAAAGTCCTCCAGCTCCAGCAGCGCCACGTTCTCGGTGAAACCGTTCCCCTGGCGGGTCCTCCGGAGGACTCCATCGACCAGCCGATACTCGACTCGTACCCGCTCACTCGGAAGATACGGGTCCCCTTCGGTGGGACGGGCCTCGATGCTCATCGTTTCGGTCGGCATGATAAGCTCCAGCACCAGAGCTGGCGACGTACCTCCGTTGGGGGTGATCAGCGATTCCGCAGCGGCCAGATCGTTTCGGATCAAAGACGAAGCGTGATAGATCTCCGAGACCGTTCCCGTCTCCTGCATTGCGGACCGGGCTCGACTCGCCTGCTGCAGAGTATAGACCAGCCCGCTGAGCACGACAAAGGTCAAGAACAGAGCGAACATCGCCTCCAAAAGCGAGAAACCTCCCGAGCGGGTAGCCTCGGTCCTCACTGGTTAACGATCCTGACCGAGTCGCTGATCTCGACACCCTGAAAGACTCCTCGAACCACCAGATCGCACCTGCCTGGGGCGTAGTCGAGGGAGCCGTCGTAGTTTCGATAGATGTTCCGGTAGACGCACCGATCGCCGGTTCGACTCACCTCGGAGACGCTCCCGTAGCCGTCGATCGGCTCCACATACCAGTTCAAGACGATGTCCTTCAACGGTGCACCGTTGCGGGTCACGGTCGCTCGGAACTCCCGGGTGCCCCCTTGGGCTATCTCGAACGGCCCCGAGCGGGGCGCGATCCGCACCCTGACGTCGCCAGCGGGGCGCCAGTCCGCCACGTGGCTCACGAGGGTGACCCTATCCGAGGTCAACGAAGACCAACGGACATCGACCTGCACCTTCCAGATCGAGCGCTGGAACTTCACCGGCTCAAAAATAGTGGATGAATCCGGAGCGTACGGGTACTGACTCTCGAGCTCCGAGCACGGAACGAACAGGTCGGACCAGCGGGCTCGAACCCGGATCTCGTGGTCCGGGTAGGCGTCGTAGCTCCAGGTGCGATCGCTGTAGATCTCGCCTAACGAGTCGAACCCCAGGTTCGCGGTAGCCCGCACCTCCTCCAGAGCGCTCTCGGCCACCAGGGTAGCCAGAATTCGCCTTTCGTTGTTCGCCTCAGAGCGCAGACTGGCGTTCAGGAGGTAGACGCTCATAGCCAAGGCCGTCAAAAGAAGAAAAGATGCGAAGACCGCCTCGATCAGCGAGAACGCGAGACGTCTTCGACGGACGGGGAAGGTGGGGCCCCTATCGAGTGACCGCATAGTTGGCGACTCCGGAGCCCACCGCACCCCTCGTCAGATTGATCGCTCTGGCTCCGGCCCGAGCCTCGATCCGCCAGAGGTGACCCGCTCGGAGAAAGAAGACGTACTCGCCGTCGGGCGACATCTTCGGCTCGCGGATCCCGTTCTGCTCTAGGATCAGCTCTTCAGTCCCGAGGCTGGCGCCGGTCCCGGAGCTGAGCAGGCGCCGCTTCACCAGCCGATGGGGCCCAGAGGTGCCTTCCCGATAGGCGTAGACCGCGGTCCGACCGTCAGAGGACCAGGCCGGCTTCCGCGGGACCTGCGCCAGCCCTTCGACTATCTGTCGACCGAACCCGGGGTCGGATGCCCTCCGGAGGGTCAGGCCGAACAGGCCTGTGGCCTCGTTCTTAGTGGTGGCGATGTACCAGTCCGGGTGTTGAAGATTAAAGACTCTGTCGAGCGCCGCTACCGACGACTCGTACGCAACGCTGACCACCTGCGGGGGGAACCCGACGAGCTTCCCGCTGACCCAGCCGGTGGAAACGTGGCCCGGCGACACATGCCCTGACCCAGAAAAAGGGGAGAGCGACCGCAGGGGGGACGGAACGTGGTGCTGATAGTTGATATGAAACTTCCGGCCAGCATCCCACTCCCAAGGACCGTCTAGGACGTCGGTCACCAACACCGTCTCGCGGCTGTTCAGATGGAGCACCTCCAGGCGTCTTCCGGTGACGGCGCCCGAGCCGGAGACCAACTCATCGTAGGAGTCCTCTCCAGAGGAGACCGTTCGGACCTCAGTCCACGGGAAGGCCCGAGTATGATAGCCGAAAGTGTAGGCGGCGAACTGCCCCATAGGGTCGAACTTCACATTCTCCACGGCCGTCGGGAACTCGCTCAGGATCGCATTTCCGGAGCCGTCGGCGTTCCGAACGTTCATCACCGAGCTCTCCCCTACCCCGGGCGAGAAAGTGAAAACCCGGGTGCCGTCGGCCGAGAAGAACGGCTCCATCTCCGGCTTTCCGTCGATGCTGACCTTGATGAGACTGCTGGCTTCGACGGTGGCCAAGAACAGCTCGTGATCCAGGCTTTCGATGGCCAAGCGGGGTGTTCCCAAGGTAGCGAAGACCGGGATAAGACCGGCGCCGGAGGTGGTGACGTCCCGACCCCCGTCCCGATTGAAGACCTCGATCTCGAAATCGAAGATGGTGTCTGCGGTAGCCCCGGGCGGGGGTCTCCAGCTGACGAAGCCGTTCCAGGCCCAACGATCTAAGCGCTCGTTCACCTGGCGATAGTTCATCCGCCCGGTCGAGGAGAAGGAGCTGAACTTGCCGGCCTCGCCCCCGCCTCTCGGAGTGGCGGTCAGCTTATAGAAGAGGGGACCTCCCCCCGGGTCCTCCGCCCGGATATCGAAGGTCGCGAGCCCGTACTCGACGTTCTTCTCATCGCGCTGCTCTGGGTGGATCTGGGTATAGCTCTGCCCGACCCCCGCGTGCTCTATCTCATCGGTCTTACTGGGTAGAAAGGCCACATCTAGAATCTTGGGCCCGCCCACGGAAGGGGGGGTATCCAGCCGGAGTTCAGCTACCTGCGGAGGTTCGCTCCCCCCTTCGGTGAGAGGTCCTGCCGGGGTCAGGTTCTCGTCCACACGGACCGCACCGCCCTCGCTAACCCAGACCGTGAAGGGGTCTCGAACAGCCGACAGCGAGGCGAGCCCCCCTCCAGCGCTGCCGCCGAGCTCGAAAGTCGAACCCACGACGATCGGCAGATGCCCGTCCACCATCGCAATAGAGGTGCTAAAGGCGGTACCGTCAGGGCGAAAGAAGACCGCGTACTGGCCTTCCACCGACTGCCTCCAGCTATCGGACAGCAGAGGTAAAGTGGCGGGAGGCATGGCCGAATCGGGCCAGCCACCGATGAAGAGAAAGGCTTGAAAATCGTTAGAGTAGCCGTGGACGCGCTGGATACTTCCGACCTGCTCCCCCCGGCGGGTGACCGCGCTCTGGGAGAACTGAATGGCGCCGTTGTCGTTCGGCAGACAGTAGGCCACCAGTGCGCCGGTGCGCTGCGCTTCGGCTCTGGCTGCACGGAGATCAGCGGCCACCGTATAGGCTAAACCTCTGGGTCCCTCCCGATCGGTACTCCTGCGCAAAGAGACGGTGGTGATCCCGACAAAAAGGCCCAAGAGTACGAAAACCGCCATGATTTCGAGCAGGGAGAAGCCGAACGTTCCCCAGCGTCTCGATGCTCCACCGCTCCTGCTCAATCCGACAGCTCTCCCTATCACCCTGGGCCTACTCCTTGTGTTCACATCATAGCAAAACGGTTCAGAATTACCAGATCACTCAAAAAGTGTCACCGGGAAAACGAGCCCGCTTAGGCCCGCCAGCCGGGCCGCATTCTCTAAGCTTTCGGTAGAGCCCCCGTCGCCGGAGAACCTTTGGCTACGACCGACCCAGGAAACTCGTAGTCTACCTCCAACGGCTCCCGGTGCAGAACATCTTGTTGACGTGTGAGCATGGGGGCAACGACGTTCCTACCGAGTACCGCCATCTGTTCGCCCGAGCTCGCCACGTACTAGAAACCCACCGGGGCTACGATATAGGGATCCTACCCTTCGCCGAGGCCATGGCGCGATCTCTACAGGCTCCGCTGATAAGCTCCACGGTGAGCCGGCTACTGGTGGAACTCAACCGCTCCCTGGGTCACCGTCAGCTCTTCTCGGAGTTCAGTCGCGAGCTGCCCGAAGCCTGCCGTCGAGAGCTGTTGGAGAAGCACTACTTCCCCCACCGTGAAACGGTGATGGGAGCGGTGGAGCGAGCCTTAGCCTACGGTCCGGTCTACCACATCACCGTGCACAGCTTCACGCCCCAGCTCGACGACCAGGTCCGTAACGCCGATATCACTTTCCTATACGACTACCGGCGCTCGAGGGAGAGGCGGCTATCCGAACTGTGGCAACAGCGGCTCTTGGACCGATTAGAGGTACGGGTCCGACGCAACTACCCTTATCGCGGCCACACCGACGGACTGACCAGCGCGCTCCGCCGGCGATGGACTCAAGAGGAGTACCTAGGGATCTGCATCGAGCTGAATCAGGCCCACCTTATGAGTGGGCACCCGGAGGAGTGGCCTGACGCGGTCTGCTCGGCGCTCACCGCAGCCTTAGACCAACTCGAAAGCGAGGAGGCCGAAGGTTCCCGCGGGTTAGAGATCTAGTTCGAGCACTTCGATCCCTTCTTTGGGGCGCGAGCAGCACAGAAGAACGCAGCCTTCATCCGGGGAGTACGAAAGCTCTTGCAAATACTCTACCTCGCCCGAGACGAGCCGAGTCTCGCAGCAGCCGCAAGCCCCCCCTCGGCAGCCGTAGTTCGGGAGGATCCCCTGCTCCTCGGCGAACTCCAAGAGGCTCCCTTCGGTCCACTCCGCCTCGAGGCCAGAATCTACAAATCTCACTGTAATGCCCATAATGGCGCACCCCGTTCGGTCGGACCCCAGAAAACCCCTATCGCCTAGTCCGAAGGTGGCCTGTTCTGTCGCTTTGCCAGGAGGCTCACCGAAGGACCAGAAAGGGGCTAGAATGTCGGATTCCCATCTCCTGCGCCCCTCCTTCCCGCTGATCGGGCGCGACGCCGAACTTCGAACGGTTCTACAGGCCCTTGAGGAACCGAGCTGGAGGCTGACGACCCTCCACGGCCCCGGAGGTATCGGCAAGACCAGGCTAGCCCAGGAAGCGGCGCTGCAGTGGAGAGGCCGCACCGTCTGGGTCTCGCTCGAAGAGGCGACCCCAGCGCCCCAGGTCTTTCTGCTGCGACTCGGGCAGGCCCTCGAGCTTCCGGAGTGCCCCTGGCCGGAGTGGCACACCCGCCTCGAGACCGTACTGGGAGATTCGCCCCTGGTGGTCTTCGACAACGCCGAACATCTGCGCGAAGACGCAGGGAGTCTAGCGATGTTGGTGCAGCACCACCCCGGCCTTCAGCTTCTGATCACCAGCCGAGTCCCTCTCCTACTAAGAGAAGAGAAGCTGATCAGCTTGGAGAGCCTGCCCCCCCACTCGGCGGCAGCCCTCTTCCGGGAGCGGGCCCAGGGCAGCGGCCATCCGTTGGGGCCCGAGCAAGAGGAAGCCGTGCTCGCCCTATGCCACCGGCTGGACGGCCTACCGCTCTGCTTGGAACTGGCGGCGGCTCGGCTACGGCACATGGGCCTCACCGAGCTCTTCAGCAGCCTAGAGCAAGGGCTCGAAGTTCTCTCTGGCGGAGGTCCGGATCGCCCGTCGCGGCAGCAGACCGTGACCGAGACGCTCAACTGGAGCTACCGGCTCCTCCGAGACGACGAGCGGGACACCTTCCGCAAGCTCGCGGTTTTCGGGCCCACCTTCGACGCCCAAGCCGTCGAGGCCGTCGGCGGCCAGCGCACGGCCCTCTACGCACTGGTGGATCACAGTTTAGTAGGGAGCCTGGCCCGCCCGGGTACGAACACTCGGTTTCGCCTTCTGGAGACGGTTCGAACCTACGCCCGCAGGCTGCTGGCCGAACAGCCGGACGTCGAGCGGACCGCCCAAAACCTCCATGCCGGACACTTCGCCACTCTTGCCCAGACCTTGGAGGGCCAGCGCGGAGGCCCGCAACACCCCGCAGGTTTGGGTCGGCTGAGCCTCGAGAAGGGGAACCTCACAGCCGCCTTGGACCGCTTGGCGACCACCGATCCCGAACGCGCTCTGGACCTGGCCGGTCGGCTAGGCTGGTACTGGGAGGCGTGCAGTCTCCTCGAGGAGGGGCGGCGGGTGCTGGAGGCTCTCCTGGAGGCCGGCGAGAGCGCTCTGGCTCTGCACACGTTGGCCACACTCCTACGGCACCAAGGGGAGTACGTCGCGTCAGCGGCTCGGTACCGAAGGGCTATCGAACTCTGGTCTTCGATGGACGAACCCGACCGCCACGCAGAGTCCCTGCTGGGGTTAGGTCAGCTGCGCTTTCGAGAGGGACGTTACGGAGAGGCCCAGCGCCTTTTCGAGCAGGCTTACGAGCTGGGAGCCCCCCCTAGGAAGGCCGAGGCGATGAACGGTCTAGGGCGGGTAGCTTGGGTAGAGGGGCGTTTGGACATGGCCTTGACCCTCGAGAAGCAGTGCTTGGAGCTCGCCCGCCGAGAAGCCTACCCGCTCGGGGAAGCCTGGGCTCACAACTCGCTCGGCGAGGTCTATCGGAGCCGCAAGGAAGGCAGCCGCGCCACTCACCACTTCCGCGCTGCGGCGGCCATTTTCCGTACTCTTCACGAGTTCTCCCTGGCCGCTTTAGCCCTTCAAAACCTAGCCTACGTGGAGCTCGCCGAAGCGCGACCTAAGGAGGCTGAATCCAGCTTTTTAGAGGCGGCTCACCTGTGGCGTCAAGCCGGTGCCCGCCACGGGCTCGCGCTGTGTCTCGTGGGGCTCTCCGGGGTTGCCGCGTCCCGCTCTAGGCATCGGCTAGCGGCCCGCTTCCTAGGCGCCGCGGACCGCCTCCTCGACTCCATCGGTGTCAAGCTGGAAGCCTCCGATCACCAAGACTACACCGAGATCGCAGGACTGTTATTTCGACACCTCGGCGGGGAGCTCGCCATCGAGCGCAGTCGCGAAACCTCCTTCGAGGAGCTTCTCCAAGAGCTCGCCGACCTCCCCGAAGGCCCGTCGGAGGGACTCACCCCCCGAGAGCTGGAAGTGCTCAAAACCACCGCCACCGGTGCGAGTAACAAAGAGATAGCAGAGCTCCTCGGCATCGGCACCCAGACCGTCATGAGCCACCTGCGCTCGATCTTCCGGAAGCTGGAGGTGACCTCTCGCACCGCAGCGGTCCACTGGGCCCGAGAGCGCGGTTTACTAGCCGAGTGACCAGCACGCCCGCTGCGAGTCCCTTCCGAGCGAGCTCCCCCTTCAAGAAGCAGCCGAGAGTGGGACCCTCCTCTTCCGATGGCCACCCTCGGGAGCTTTCGGACAGCGACAGGAATCGCCGCCAGAGTTCCGTTATACTAACTGATAGAATACCTTCGAAGGAGCCTCGATCTTGACTTCACGAAAGATGCGCTACCGAGCGAACAGAGGAATCTACTTTATATCGACTCTAGTGGTGACCGGCATGATCTCCATGCTCATCTTATCCGCGGTGCTCCTGTCCGGGGACAGCCTTAAGGCCAGTCGGCATCTCACCACTGGGGACACCGCTCTAAAGGCGGCCGAGTCGGGACTGCGGTACGCTCAGTCTCGACTGGGAGAAGACCCTACCTGGCGCGGTAACGGTGACAGCAGGATCGTCGAGCAGGACGGGCTGATCGTCGAAGAGCGAGACGGCAACGTCATCGGCGTTCTGACCGGCCGAGACGGAACCGTCTCCCAGTTCCGGATCCGCTTTAACTGGCAAGACGATTCGAGCCTGGACGAAGACCCGTTTACCGACCCGCCCAACGACTTTCGAGTCGAGCACCCCTACGTGTCCTTCAACAACGTGACCGGCGGCTCCGCCGTGGAGGTCCCCCGCGGAGATGGGGCAGGCGGTTCGGTCACCGCGGGCAGTCCTCGACTTCACGCGGTGCCCCCCGGCACGGTCTTCCTGGCGGTCGAGGGTCGATCCGGTGCCGGCCTCTACGAGGTCTCGGATACGATGTTAAACCCCACCCTCTCTAGAGGACAGGTCAGCGCTCGATACATCGAGGCCCATCTGGAGATGGGGCAGCGCCCCGGGGCGAACGCGGCCGCCATGGCAGCTGGAGATTTCCGCGCCGCCCTGGAGGCCGACAACAGTGCTCAGGTGGTGGTCGACTCGAAAACCGGTGTCCCTCGAATCCGGAGCAAGCAAGAAGTGGAGATCACAGGGGGTAAGACCGACGAGAACTACGTTTCCGAAGAAGGGGAGGTCCACTCGGCGGACGGCGTCTTGAATGCCGGCTACCTCTCACAGCAGCGAGTCACCACCGACGTAGAGCGGGTCGATGCCGATTTTTATAAGCTGACCTGGGAGGATGTGAAGAAAGCCCAGCCTGGAGATCGGAACCTGGCAGCGGGAACCTACGTGGTTTGGGACGACGGGTCTCTTCACTACTACGATATGAGCTACAGCCAGTATGTAGAGTTCATGAGGGACCCCAACAACCAGACGAATCAGGGGGCCGTCCTCGACCTCGATAGCGAAGCCCTCAGCTTCGATGGGAAAAAGCTTCAGATCAAAGAGAACATCTTCGTCGAGGCCACCTTGAACACCGATGAATTCAATTTCATCCCCCGGGGCGGCGCCCAGGAGAATCCGAAAAACGAATCCGAGACCGGAACAGAGAGCCTCTCTATAGAGGACGTCAGAGCTGCTTCGTCCACTCTTCCCGCCCCGATCTCGTGGGACACCAACAACATATCTTGGAACCTCACCAAAACGGTCGATCTCCCGCCGAGCTTCTACGAAAGTTTCGACACTAAAGCGGGCGGAAAAACTGTTGAGCTCGCCCTAAAAAAAGGAGAGGACGGAAAGGTCATACTGGGGC
>CAZDLH010000050.1:0-9909 GCA_964505925.1 uncultured Burkholderiales bacterium | reverse complement strand
GGGGCGACCTTGGCGCTCTTCTTATCGCCGACCGAGAGCTCGGCGAGGGCCTGTTCGAGCCCGGGCACGATATTGCGGTGGCCGTGGAGGTAGACTAGAGGCTGTTCGCCGGACTGGTCGAGCACCTCTCCTTGATCGTTTTTCAGTACATAGCCGATGGAGACGACCGAATCTTCTGTCACTGTCATAGATGGGACTCCTTTTCTCTCGCCCTAATTGAAGGAGCAAGAAAAAAGACCTGCCCCAAACTAGAGCGGTTCATCGGAGTGTATACTCAGCCGTGCTAAGGCCTGTTCGGCCATATTCTTGGTGGGCTCGAACTCGAGAGCGGAGCGGTAGGCTGCCTTCGCCGCGCCGTAATCAGCGAGCATCTCCTGGATGTAGCCGAGCTGAAAACGGTAGGGACCGGGCTGGGTCTCCCTCTCGACGGAGCGACGATAGAGGTCTCGAGCCTCCTCGGAGCGCCCTTGGAACTGGCGCACAAATCCCAAAAAACCCACCGTCCGACTTCTATCGGGATCGATCTCGAGGGCCCGCAGAAGATGGGTTGCCGATTCGTCGTAGCGCTGTAGCCAGAAGTGGTTACAGCCTATCCGGTACTGAAGTTCCGGATTGTCGGGCGTCAGCTCCGCAGCTTTTCCGAAAGCGATCAGAGCCTCCTCGTACTCTTTGAGCGCTTCGCTGGTCTCTCCCAACATCTGAAGAAACAGGCCCTTTTCACCTTGCTTTTGGATCAAGGTGTGGACGATATCCCGGGCTGCCCGGTACTCCCCCTTAACCTGCAGATCCATAGCTAGATCGAGCTCCGTCTGAATGAGCGGCTCGGCCACCGGCTCGATCTCCTCGTCAGGCGGAAGAAAGTAGGCCGAGTAGTCGGTGACCAGTTCGATCAGCTCCAGGTGTTCGGGCAACAGCTGTCGCTCCTTCTGCCACGGAACCACCCGCTCGTGCCCCCGGAAAACACACTCGGCCAAAAGCTCGGTCCGATCGTTTCGAACGTGGCCGTAGAGCCGGCAAGAGTACGGTCGGATGGCGTGCACCGAGCAGCCTCGCTCGTCGAGCAGCGGGCAGACCGGAAAGACGTGCTCTCCCTGGTCGTCCTTCTCCCGATGGATGAAACGGCGGAACTCCGCTACCCGATCGGCTCCGATCCGCTCGCTCAAGAAGTCGAACTCCAGGCGCGAAACCCGGTGGGTCTTCATCCGCACGGTGCAGCAGGAACGACAGTCGCCACACGGGTTCCCTTCGAAGGTCGGGAGCGCCTCGGTCACTCGCCCGTACAGCTCTTCGATAGCCACAAAAAAACGTTTCATAAAGCTCCTTACTCCCTCATTTCTCCGCGCCCGTCACCATTCCCGTGCGTTTCAGCGCCGTTGTCTGACGCCGTAGGGATATCCGAAGCCTGCACAGGGTAGATACTGAACATGAAACGTACTGCACTCATCCTCTTTTTCATACTGATAGCCGCGGCTATCAGCTCCGCGGAGACCCTCGGTGAAGCCTCGGAGCGAGCCCTCAGCGAACTGCGATCCGCCCGCAGCGCCCTCCAGCAGCCAGCGGCCTCCGAAACCGGGAGCGAATGGGCCCAGAGTACTGCCCTCGCCGACCTCGACCAGCTTTCGAACCGGACCGAGGCGCTGCTCGAGCAGCTCGGGGGCGAACGGAATGCGGCCGTCCTGGAAGAGCCCACAGTGGAGCTCAAAGCCGCGATCCGCCGGGCTCGGACCTCTTCGGTCTTGCTCCCACCCGCAGCCCTCGCGCCTTTCGAGCGAGCCCAGAGGGAGCTGGAGGATGTTCTGTCTAGACTCGACGAACTGCGGACCCGCTTCGGTGGGCACGCGACCGTCGTGGAGCTCCCCCTAGAGGGCGTAGACCTAGTGCGCAGCGACGAGGGCCTGCTCGGCTATCAAAATCTTGAAGCGCTCCTGATCGACGCTCGAGAACTGTACCGCCTGGCGAGCTCCCTGCGGGTGGGCGGCTTCCCTCAGCAAGGCGTCGGCTTCCGCCAGCCAAACAATCTCGACGGGCTCCAGGTGCGCCGCTTCGCTCTCGCCTCGAACGCCTTGGTGCGCGATCTGAGCGCGCGCCCCGACGATATCACGGAAGTCCTCCCCCGCTGGGAGCGGGTACAGACCGAATACCTGCGCCTCGGCTATCCCGGCGACGACGAGGTCGTCCGGAGACTAACGCGGGTCGTGGACCGACTCCAGAGCTTCTTTCGAGCGGTGGCCCAGCCGGACTCTTAGAGCCCTCCCCCCCGAGAGCGATGCGCCGCCCGATCCCGCGAGCCCGACCTCGACTTAGGGTAGCTGGAGGTGCAGGCGAAACAGCTTCAAGATTCGACGGTACTGGTCGAGCCAGCTGGAGGGCTCGATGAACCCGTGGGGCTCCACCGGGTACAGCGCCATCTCCCAATCTTCTTTCTCGAGGTCGATCAGACGCTGAGCTAGCCGGATGGTGTCTTGCGCTACCACGTTATCGTCGAGGATGCCGTGGGTCATCAAGAGCGGCTTGGTGAGGCCTTCGGCGAACTCTATGGGTGAGCTGCGCAGGTAGCTCTCCGGATCGTCTTGGGGGGTGTTCAAGATGCGGCCCGTATACTCGTGGTTGTACTGCGACCAGTCGGTCACCGAGCGCAAGGCCGCTCCGCAAGCGAAGAGATCCGGCTCCTTAAAGAGTGCCATCAGCGTCATAAATCCGCCGTAAGAGCCTCCGTAGACCCCCACGCGCTCCGGATCCACCGCCGCCTCCTGGACCAGGAACGAGACCCCGTCCTTGAGGTCTTCTAGCTCAGGGGTGCCCATCTGTCGAGCGATGGCCGTTCGCCAGTCCCGACCGTAGCCCATGGAGGCCCGGTAGTCCATATCCAGCACCGCCACACCCATCCGGGTCAAAAGCGTGTGAAACATGAACTCTCTAAAGTAGTTGGACCAGCCCTCGTCGGCGTTCTGTAGGTAGCCTGCGCCGTGAATGAACACCACCCCGGCACCGTTGGGCGTGACCCCGGCCGGAGGCAGATACAGTTTTGAGGGGACGCCTCGGCTGTGGTGGCTCGACGGGACCTCGACGAAGCGAGGCAAGGTCCAGTCGACGGCAGCGAACTCCGGGCTGACGGTGTGCGTCAGTCGCCGCGGCTGGGCTCCCGGGCGGGCCTCCTGCAAGTAAAGCTCCGGCGGCTGCGCCGTTTTAGAGTGTCGCAGTAGGAGCGTTCGCCCATCGGGCGAGAGGTCGAACTCAGAGCCCCCCCCGAGGCTTGTGATCCGCTCGGTGCGCCCTTGCCGACTCACTCGGTAGACGTCGTAGCGACCCGGGTTCTCGCGATTAGCCCGAAAATAGAACGAGGAGCCATCCGGCGACGAGACGATGTCGCGCACCTCGAAGGCTCCGCTGGTCAACGCCTTGCTCTGGCCACCCTCCCAGAGATACAGGTGAGCATAGCCGGTCTCTTCGCTCTGGAACCAGAGGGCCCGCCCATCCGGCGTCCACCCCAACTCTGCGATATCCCACGCCTGCCAGCCCGGGTCGCTGTAGTGGTGAAGCAGGCGGTACTCCCCCTTATCGGGCTCGACCAACACCAGGTAGCGATCTTTGAAATCTTCGGTCAGCAGCCACATCGCCAGGCGGTGAGGTGAGCCAGCGGGGCTAGCGCTCCAGCTCTCCAAACGGAACGGCCGCTCGTCGGACAGTCCTGGCAGGCGAACCAGATCGAGCTCCCGCACCGCTCCGTCCGTCCACAGGTCGTAGATGGAGACCCTGGTCTGAACGGGCTCTTCGGCCCCCACTTTACTGCGCAGTTCGCGGCTGTCGGTCTTACCGTCCCTGGTCAGGTAGACCGGCATTCGATCGCGGTTTCGACTCGGCTTAGCTCGGTCCACCACCGTCAAGTAGCGCAGGTTAGGGTCCGCCTCCACCTTCACGACCTCCCGGTCTGCGCCGAGATAAACGGTGGGCACCCCTTCCGTCTCCTTGGCCCGCCTAGTGGCCTCCTCGCGCTCGGCGAGCACTGGGAACAGCCGGTCTTGGAGCTCGGGAACGAAGCCTTCCTTGGGCTGCCGGGGATCCTCTTCGACCAGAACGCGAGCCACTAGCCTCCGAGCTCCGGTAGCCGCGTCGACCTTCCAGAGTCGGTCTTTGCCCTCCGCTATCAGGTAGCTACGGTCATCGAGCCAGCGGACCCCCTCGTGCTCTGCTGCGCCCCGAGTGAGACGACTGCGCTGTTCGGACTCCCGATAGAGGTCGCCCTGCCACAGATAGACGGCTTCGGAACCCCGTCGGTCCACCGACTTCGGAAGGGCGGTCACGGGATTGGTGGCGAGCTCCCTTCCATCGAGGTCTATCTCGACCACTTCGTCTCCCCGCAAGGGGCGCCCCTGGTCATCGACCCCTTTGCGACTACGAAGATAGAGCGCAGAGCGCCCGGAAGGGGCGAAGGCGGCATCCTTCGGCCAGTAACCGATCCAGTTAGGGTGAGCCATGATCGCTTCGAGTTCGACCTCCTCCACCGAGGGGGGCGAGGAGGCCGAGTTCGGTTGAGCCGCAGCGTTGGTGACGAAAAGTAAAACGGCAGCGACCGTCAGCAACAAAAGAGATCGCGAACATTGGTGGCGGTGGGGGCGTAGGTAGTGCATAACGCCCTCATGTTCCTATGCGGATCGTCTATTCCTCGTTAGCCCGCCCGACTGCAGAAAAGAAACGAGGCCCTCACCGGGTCGGGTGAGAGCCTCTTCACGCCCGATCGAGTCGATGGACGAAGGATCCGGAAGGACCCTTAGGAGATGATGAACTGCTCGTCGGAGAAACCGCCTAAGCCGCCGGGTGCGGGGGTGTCTCCGGCGGAGTCCTGCAGCTCCACCACCACTTTAATTTTGGTGCCGACCACCGTACCCGGTGCAGTGATCCGGGTATCGGTGGAGACCTGCGACCGAACGAGGCGTCCCCGCTTGTGACTAAACTGGGTGACACCGTTGGCCGAGATGGTCTGTTGAATGCTCTCCTGTAGGTCGAAGCTCGTTGCCGGGCAGCTGACGCTGATCACCGCCACCTCGTACCCTTTCGTCTGCTCGAAGCCCGAGAGGACGTAGTTGTAAGTCAGATCGGCCTTCTTGGTACCGGTCTGGTTGCCCTCATCATCGTAGAGCGGGATATCCATCTGAGAGGTACCGGTCCAGCTCTCGTTCAGCTTCAGATCCCGGTCAGGAAAGGCCGGCTGACTGAATGGGAAATTTACGCTGGTGCGCACGATCTCGCCACTCGTCTTCATGACGATAGTGATCTTCTGCCCGACCGTCGGGAGCTTAGTGGACTGACCTTCCCGATGGATATTGCCATCCTCGATGGTCACCTCCACCTCGAGAGAGCCGTCCGGATGCACAGCCTTCGCTTCTTGGAGCATGACCATATCCATGGTGGACGAGAAGCCCTGAGCCGGCTGCCCTTCCTCTTCCACACTCTGTTCGGAGATCACTTCGGTCTTATATCGAAGCTTCTCTCCCGGCTGCATACTGTACGCTAATCTGATCGTTTCCCCGAACATTTCTTGCCTCCTCGTCCTATCGTTGGACCCCACAGCGCCCAACGGCGGGATATTTGGTGAGGCTTTGTCCTCGAGAATCCGAATCCTCCGAACCGCTAGACGAATTCGAGGGCCCGTTTACCTATAGCTAGCAGCGATCGGTTCGGGAAGGAACCTGGGGGTCCCCACCCAAAGTCGTCTATGGGCTTCGTAGCCCAAAACTTTAAAAGTTCGATTCGGGAAGGGGCTAGGCGTTCGCCCGATATTCGAGTGACGGCAGCCGAAGAGCAAGAACTCGTCGCCCGCTGCTTAGCGGGAGAAGAACCGGCTTGGGAAGAGCTCTATCGGGCCTACTACCCCCAGGTTCGCTTCGTTGTGGGCTGGAAGCGTTGGGGTTTCAGCAAAAACGAGGTCGAGGACGGTATCCAAGAGGTCTTCACCGAGCTGATCCGCTCCTTGCCAAACTTTCGAGGGGAGGCCCGATTGTCCACCTTCGTCGAACGCTTAGCCCGAAACCGCTGTATCTCTCACCTTCGCCGTCGCTCGGCCCTAAAGCGCCCAAAGGAGACCCAGAACGTCGAACTCGAGGAGGGTCGCGGCGAGGAAGGGATGAGCCGACACCACTTAGTGGCCAGCGAGCGCACCCCGGAAGAGGCTCTATTGGCGACCGAAGAGTTTTCGGAGATGCTCGATGCGCTCAACGCCCTGCCGGAAGCGTGCCGCCGGATCATCACCCTTCGCTACTATCGTCAGATGTCGTACCAGGAGATCTGCGGGGTCTTGGAACTCCCTCTCGGCACGGTCTGTTCGCGACTAAAACGGTGTTTGAGTAGACTGAAGAAGGGGATGGTGCGCCGAAGTTGATGAGTAAGGGAATTTTTTCATCCCCCTTCCGACAAGCGTAACAGTACAACAGATGTCAGACTCGCACGAACATATCGAAGAGAAGCTCATCCCTTATCTCGAGGGTGTTTTGAGCTTGAGAGAACGCCGCGAACTCGACGAGGCCATCGGCTCCGACGGAGAGCTAGCCCGGGAGGTCGCCGGGTTGCGACAGGTGATCTTGAGCCTTAGCAACGGCTTTGCCAAAGGGGCAAAGCCACAGCAAGAGGAGCTCACCGCCGAAGAGGTCGTCGAGCTCGCCAGCGGTTCCGGCGGTACGGAGGCGGTCGTCGGCTCCTCGGAGCAGAAGGCCAAGCTGTTCTGTTCGGATCAGGCGCTCGAAGAGTTCTCCATGCTGCGAGCCTTGCAAGAGCAGATGGCCCGCACCACTCTAGACCGCGACAGCGTGCCTCCTCTGCCGCCGGCCCTCCGCGAAGAGTTCGCCGCTCTCCCCAAGCAGAGCCCCCAAAAGGCGCCGAGAGCCGGCTCCGTGGTCAAACTTTCGTTATGGCAGCGGGCCTCCTCGGCCCTAGACCGGATCGACCCCCGACCCTACATGGCCAGCGCAGCCGCTCTGCTGCTGCTGACCTTCGGTATCCACCTCTACACCCGCTCCCCGGTCGTGCTGACCGGAACCTCCGAGCTCGCGGATAGCTCTTTGGCGGTCGGCAGCGCCGAGCTCGCCCCCAGCGATATAGAGCGAGCCGAAGCCCGAGCCGCAAGCCGAGCCCCTAGCGGGATCGCTGTCTTCGTCTCCGACGACCGGGGACTACTGAAAGCCCAAGCCGAAAAACTTCTAGCTCGCAAGGTGCCCTTCGTACTGAGCGAAGACCGCCTCCTGGTGACGGAGGATGACCTGGAGCTGGCTCGAGCCGTTCTCTGGGGTGACGACAGTAAGCTACTGGCGGCCAGCGCCGAACCGTCCGAGCAGGGCGAAGAGCCGCCGGAGGCATCTTTGAGTTCCCCGGAGCCGCTCGATGAGGGCTCGTTCGACGAGGACCCCGGAGACGGACCCGAAGTCACCTTCTACGACGCCGAGGGTTCCCGCCCTGCGGTGGCCTCCGACGTCATCCCAGAGGCCGTCCCGCCCTCCACCGGGCGTCCCGCTGAAGCCGACGAATCCCGCTCCTCGGCCTATACCCAAAGGCCAGAATCGTCGGTCACGAAAGCTGCCCCACCTCCCCGACCACAGCTCATCGACATACCTAGCGGCGGTATGGGCAGCCCCGCTCGATCGCCGGCCCGGTCGACCGTCGACCCTAACGACGCGGCCCTCTCCGACCCCCCCCTCCCCCAGCCTCATCGGTTCGAGAGCGCGGGGTCTCCCCGGGGCGAGAGCGAAGAGGCTCGGCGCCAACGTCTCACCGACCTAGCTGCTGGGAGAACCTCGGCGACACCCCCCCCAGCCCGGAGAAGCGCTGCCGCCCCGACAGCCCCCTTGAGCGAGACGACCCTGGCCGCCGGAACCGAGTTCAGCGCCGGGGACAGTCCGGTGATCTCCATCGAGGGCAGCACCACCATGAGCGCGGGGGACCTGACCCTGGATGGCCAGCGGCCAGCCCCGGCGAGCTCCGGCCCACCCGCTGCCGCTAACGCCCCCCCCGCCAGCGCAGAGAGCGCTGCGGCCGAGGCTCAGCACATAGCTTCGGTGGAGTCCAAGCGCGCCGGAATAGCTCGGCAGCTAGGGGTGGACATCTCGCTCCAGTCTGAGATGGGACGCGTCACGGTCTTCGTCCGGCCTAAAGGGGAGCTCAACGAAGCCCAACGAGACGAACTCCGGCGCTCTATCCGGAGCGCTCTCGGGCTCAAGGAGACCGACAGTATCGTGTTGAGATGAGGCCTCCCCGTTCCATAGCCGTTCTGCGACCCGTGGCCTCACCTCGGTGGCTCTGCGAGCGCTCTCCCGAGCCCTCTAATCGCTACCCCCAGCAGTGGGGAAGGCCCAGTTGAGTTCCAGTCTTCTCACGCTAAAGAACCTGCTCCCCCCCCACCTTGTGGGAGGCAAAGTGGAGGATTCGGACCACCTCTTCCTCGAGCTCGGTCGCGGCGAAGCGTTCGTCATCTTCGGACCCTCCGGATCGGGTAAAGGCGAGCTCTTGGCCTGCCTGTCCGGGACCCAAACCCCGAAGGTCGGTGAGCTTCTTTTTCGGGGGGTTCCCCGAGTGGACCCGAAGGATCACGGGGTAGCCATGGTGCCTAGGGTTCCCGGTGTTTACGAAGAGCTGAAGGTGTGGGAATACCTAGACTTTTTCGCCGATGTCTACCTGGTCGACCTTCACTATCGACCGTCTTCGATCGCCCGTGTGGTGGCTCTTTGTGGCTTGAGCGGCCGAGAGAATCAGAAGATCGAGGAGCTGAGCTTCCCTATCCGTAAGCGGCTATCTCTGGCCCGCGCAGTCTTGCCCGATCCCGACCTACTCTTTCTCGACGATCCTTTCTTTCGACTCGACCGCTCGGAGCAGCAGTTCCTCCGAACCGTCCTAACCAAAATCCAAGAGCGCGGAGCCACCCTGATCGTCACGAGCCCCGGTCTCGGAGAGTTCGCCGAAACGGCCACCTACCTGTGCCTCTTGACGGCCAAAAAGATTCTGGCCTACGGCCCGGCCGCTCAACTGCGCAACTCCCTGAGCTGCTTTCGGATGATGCAGGTGCAGTTCGAATCCGGTTTTCGACGCGCCATCAAGATCCTAGATGAAGAGCCCCGAATCCATCATCTGAGTATCAGCGTCCACACAGCCAACCTGGTCCGTTTCCTCTTCAAGGGCGGCGACGCAGAGCTGCGCGATCTGCTCCGGTCCATGTCGACGGAGGGAGCCACCATCGTGAGCTACGTCGAAGACCAAGAATTTCTGGGACGCGGGGGACGCCCCCCTCGATAGTACCATCACTTTCCCCTAAGGAAGGTTCGCATGGAGGAAAGCCTATCAGATCGTGGAAAACCGTTTTTCACAAGGCATGCCATCAAGGCTTGCCAGCTTGACGGGATCCAGTTTCTGGTACCGTGAAGTTCAATATGCTAAAGGAGAAGACCCGGATGAGAAATAGGTCCTTGCTTCCTCTCGCGGCCGCCGCACTCGTCGTCGGTCTGTGGGGCGCCCAGCCCGCGGCGGCCGAATCCGATCGCGGTACCGCATCCGTCGTTACTGGATATGGTGAGTACCAGTATCGCGTCTTCCATTATCCGTCCCAAACGGCTGGATTCTTCCTCTACCCCCAAAGCTACGTCACTTTTGATGCAGCCAACGGTAAGTACTGGGAACTCGAATCCACCCGGGCCGAATTCTGGAACCATCACTCCCGTAGTGGAGCCGCCGATGTTTTTCCGTACATGACCTCGCAAGGTAAAGCTTTGCGTCCGGAAAACATTTCGGTATCCTTCTACTCCCCCGACATGCGCCTGATCGGTTCTTACGACAACGTCAAGATGAACCGCCGTTACAGCGTTCCCCGGGATGGGAACAACTACGAGCGGATCGTCATTAAGATGACCTGCAAGGCTCGAGAGAACTTCGATG
>CAZDLH010000049.1:0-9973 GCA_964505925.1 uncultured Burkholderiales bacterium | reverse complement strand
TTCTGATCGCTAGTCGAAACCCAGGCTACGCCACCCCGACCGGGCTCTCCCTCGGTGCCTTGCTGGACGGACCCGCGCTCTCTCGCCACTCGGACAGCGCCCGGCTCTATCCCGGTCTCGCTCTACTCGACGGTCTGGAGGTCTGGCTCGACGGCGACTCCCGAGTACGCGAGTTCGTGGTGAGGGAGCGTCTGCGATGAAGGAGTTCTTGTATCGGGCTATCGACGACCAAGGTCGACGCATCCACGGTGAGGTGCAAGCCCTCGATCAGCAAAAGGCCGTCACTCTTCTGCAGAAGAACCGGCTCACCGTCTTAGAGCTGCTCCCCCTCACCCGAAAGAGCTTCTCGAGCTACTTCTTCGCACCGGTCAAAGGGCAAATGCTGGCGATGTACATCCGCCATCTCGGCACTATGCTCAAAGCCGGCATCCCTTTAGCCGAAGCCCTACGCTCCCTGATCCCGGAAACCGGGCCCGCCCCGTATCGCAAAGCTCTTCAGCGACTGAGCGAAGATGTCGAGTCCGGCTTCTATCTGTCCCAAGCGATGCGCCGCGCTCCCGACTACTTCAACAGCTTTATGATCGGCTCCGTCCGCATCGGAGAGGCCTCCGGAACGCTGGATCTGGCCTTGAGCCAGTGCGCTGACTACTACGAGCGAGAGTGGAACTACAGCCGCCGCCTCCGCTCCGCCCTTCTCTATCCGACGGTGCTCTTCGGGGCTTCGGGGCTGCTGGTCTTCTTTATCTTCACCTTCATGATCCCGAGATTCGTCGGACTCTTCGTAGACCTCCAAGTGGAGCTGCCGTGGGCGACGAACCTGTTGGTCGAATCGGCGTACTTCGTAGAGACCTACGGCCTGATCGCCTTCTTTACGCTCCTGGGCCCAGGTGTCTGTCTGGGCTACCTCGTCTATCGATGGCTCCAGACCGGTTCCGGGATGATGCGCTTCGACCGGCTTCTCCTCAGGCTCCCCTGGTACGGTCGACAGGTTAGGTATCGAATGTTAGGGCAGTACTTCCGAGCCATGAGTACGCTGTCGCGCTCGGGCGTTACCCTCGAAGCGTCCCTACGGCTCCTCCAGGTGAGCCTCGACCGAGAGATCCTCAAACGCACCGTAGCACATCAGCTCAGAGACGTTCGAAAAGGCCGGCCCTTCACCGAATCCCTGAACGTCTATCGGCTGTTCCCTCCGATGGCCTTAGAGATGATCGCCGTCGGCGAGGAGACGGGTACCCTGGAACAGATGATGGCTCGCCTCACCACCTTCTACGACGAGGAGATGATCCGAGGCCTAGAGACCATCGGCAAACTCGTAGAACCGGTGGTGCTCTGCGGACTGGGCTCGATCGTGGCCTTTCTCCTTCTGGCTGCCTTCCAACCCATCTATCAGCTCGCGGGTTCGTTCTAGCGGGACCGGCCCAAAGAGCAGAGGAGGTTCGGAGAGCGGGCCCCATCCTACGAGAGGAGACCGATAGCCACGAGGGGAAATCTGGCCGATGGGCAGTTTCGCTTACGTTGCCAAGTCTCAAGATAATCGCCGTGTGAAAGGCACGATAGAGGCCGATAGCCTCAAGAGTGCAGAGAGCCAGCTCGCTGGGGAGTTCCAGGTGGTCTATCGCTTGGAAGAGATCTCCAAAGAGCAGAAGGTTCTCAGATTTCTCAGCGCTCTAGCTCCCATCAAGCTCGAAGAGTTGGTGGGTCTCAGCCAAGCGGTCTCATCGATGGCTGAGGGCGGCATTTCGTTGCAACGAACGATCGACATTCTCTACGAGGATAGCGATAACCCCACTCTTAAGCGACTCCTCGGCGACGTGGCCGACGATGTGTCCGAGGGCAAGACACTCTCCGAAGCGTTGATGCGGCACACCGAAGTCTTCCCCCGCTACTATGTAGCGATGACCGCGGCCGGAGAGTCGTCCGGAAACCTTCCAGAGATGATGCGTCGACTGGCCCAGATCATCACCTCGGTAGAGATGCTTCAGGCCCGAGCTCGGGCCGCTCTTTCTTATCCCGTGTTTCTGTTCGGCTTCACCTTGGTCACCTTTCTCTTTTTCTTCACCTACGGGAGCCCCTATCTAGAGCGTATCTACGATAGTCTCGATATCTCCCCACCCCTCGCCACTCAGATGCTGCTCGGTCTGGGGGTGAGCCTGGCCGACAATAAGCTGGCCATGGTGTTCTTGGTCTTCGCGGTGGCTTACCTGTTCTGGAGTCTGCCGAGAAACCCGACCGGTCGCCGGCTACTCGACCGCACGCGCCTCTATCTTCCCCTGCTCGGTAAGGTGTATGAGGTTCTCTACACGGCCCGCTTCCTTAGAACTATGGCGATCCTATACCGGAGCGGTCTGCCGCTGGCGGAGTCGGTGAGACTCTCGGCGGCGACCGTAGGCAACGAGTTGGTGATGGAGGAGCTCTTCGACCTAAGTCTGCGCCTCGAACGAGGAGAGGAGCTTTCCAAGGCTCTGCGGTCGAGCCGCTACGTCAGTAAACTCGCCGTAGGTATGATCTCAGCCGGCGAAGAGTCGGGCAAACTCGAAGTGATGCTGAGCCGCGTTGCGGATGTCTACGAGGTCAAATCCGAGACCATGCTCCAGTCGATCCGTTCGAACATCGAACCCACGCTGATGCTGCTCCTGGGTCTCCTGGTAGCCGGGTTTCTCTGCGCCTTAGGCTGGCCGCTCCTAGCCCTGGTCACGAACCACTAACCCACTAGCTAGAGGCGGTCGGCAGACCGCTTTCGACCCAACCTATCATACCGCCGTCGAGGTTCGTCACGTCGGTGAAGCCCTGCTGCTCCAAAAACCGAGCGGCCTTTTCAGAGCGCACCCCACCGGCACAGATACATAGAGTCGGCTTATCCGGCTTCAGTTCCGTCACTCGATCGGGAAGCTCCTTAAGCGGAATGAGCCGTACGCCACCCAAGCGTACCTTGTCGTATTCCCACTGCTCGCGTACATCGAGCAGCTGCCACTCACCGCGCATCTCTTCGAACTTCTGAAACGCTTCCTCTGCCGTTATGATCTTCACAGTACTCGTCCCTTTCTTACTCTCTTCTCATTCTCGTAGTGAAGCCGTCCTGCGCGCCCCCCTACTCCAGAAAATGCCCACCGTCAAGAAAACGAACTGGACAAAGATTAGCGATAGAGCCCAACCCAACGGTAGAGCCACCTTGCCGAACCCGCTGTACTCCAGCATTAGGGGCGTCACAGCCGGGTTCTGACCGAATACGGAGGCTGCGGCGAGCAGAAGACCGCTCACTTCCGGACGGCTCAACAGCCGCTCTGCGAACCACCCCAGCGGAACGTAGAGCAAGAGCGAGCTCACTAAGCCCAGTGCCCACCAAGGCACGCGCTCCATAAGCGGTCGCATGGCTTGGGCCTGGGCTTCTATAGCCTGGGCCTGAGGTCCCGAACCCGACGACAGTTCCGATAAGGTCTGGAACTGCTGTTGAACCTCCGGCTCTCCCCCGGCGATAAGAAAGAGAAATACGAACGGCAGAACGGTCTGCAGAATTAGGTTTGCGACCAGACAGTAAAAGCCTAAGCCCAGAACCGCTAGGGTCTGGCGCCCTCTTGCGCTCCGAGTTTCCGGTGTCAAACCCAGACCCAGAACCGCATCAGGACTTGGATGAAGTGCCCCGCTTGCGGCGCCGCTTAGGAGCCCACTGAACCTGCCACTCGGTGAAGAGTTCGGGGCGTTCTAGGAGCCATCGTCGGAACTCCACCGTCAGCTCGGGCTGCACCGTGTCTTGAAGTGAAGGTCCAAGAAGTCGAGAGCGATGGCCGCCCTTTTCCCACTGGAGGTCTGGGGACGACATCCTCAAGCAGGCGGTGACCCCCGGAACGATCTTCACGAACTGGTTACCCCGATGCTCTTTCTGAAACGGGACCGTCGAGCCGTGACTACCGAAGTAGGTCATCCGGGAGGCTGCGATGTTATCGAGCGATTGACGGCGGTCGGGAAGTTGAAACTTATAAAGACGAAAGAACAGATCGGAGAGCACCTCTCTGAGGCACTCGTCGTGGACCCCACCGTGATAGGTCTCATCGAAGCCGGCGAAAGCCTTGATCTTCTCCATCTCGGAATTGACCAAGTAGAGGGCCACCTCGAAACTCATCTCGCCGTAGCTCCGATGGAAAATGAACGGATCGTCGTGAAGTCGCTCCTCCTCCGGCACGATGAAGTCCACGAGGTCCTTCATTCCGCTCTCGGCTTTGTAAGCGGACGGGGCGAACCCCTTATAGCGAATATCCATCTCGATGCCCGGAAACAGGCACGCCAGCTCTCGGATCCGGATACGAAACGGGTAGGCCCGCACCTCTTCTTCCAAGAGTGTAGAATCGAGGATCACTTCCAGTTCGATAGCGGAGTTCTCGCCCTTGGTGTGGGCCACGGAATCGACGGGTAGCCCATCCTTGAAATTCTGGGTCCGACTCGAGCCTTTCTCGGTGAGCTTGAGCTTCGCTTTGGAGCTCAAAGCGATCACCATCGGGAGAAAGGTGAGCAGGAACGGGTTGCCGCGGATCTTCTGGTGTCGAGTGAAGGCTTTGCTATTGATCGCTTGGACACACTGACGGAACATGTCGTTGGCCATGGAGCCGCTACTGGGGCTCTGAAGCTGGGGCAGTTCTGGGAACAGCTCCTCTTGATGGGGAAATTCGCGTTTGAGGATCAAAGAGCTGTCCGTCTTGACATCGATACTCAGGGACCCGGTCCTGTCCCCTTCGTCTCCCCAGCAGATCACCCGCAAGAGATGGTCCACCAAATAGTAGACACCCATCCTACCCTTCTCGGTAATGAAGTACTCCGGCCTGTGACGGATCGGCCCGGGAAACACGGCTTCAGCTGCAGTCGCGTCTATCTTCTCGCTCATATTCCTTCAATCTTGAGGTGCGGTTTCAGTCGCTCCAAGGTTTTCCCTTTGATACCTCGGAGAGTGGCGAGATCCTCTAAAGAGCGGAAAGTCCCGCTGAACTGCTGGTCCCGCCCGTCTACGATGCGCTGGGCGAGAACCGGACCGATGCCGGGAACCTGGACCAGTTCGTCCACGGTCGCTCTATTGAGGTCCACGACCCAATGCTCGAACTCATCGGTCTGCTGCTCGGTCGCTGGAAGGGGCTCCGATCCAACTCGAGCCTCGGGCGGCTCGCTCATCCTTCGGCTACCGGAGCCTTCGGGAACCGAGGGGGCTGCAGGCACCGTAATCGCAACCTGTTCAGGGGGAGCCGGGGGGTCTACCCGCCGGGCTGGTATGGAATAGACCTTACCGTCCTCGAGGGGCTCGGCCAGCGGTAGATCCTCTGCTCGGGCGGTGGAGGTGAACCCTCCGCAAGCGACGATGGCCGCGGCGAGCCGTGAGCCTGCCGGTAGTTCGACCAGCCCCGGGACTCTGACCGAACCGGTGATCCTCACCACCACCGGAGGATCGGGGGGAGCCGGAAAGCTAGACTCTCGCCACGCCAAGAGGCCGGCGAGCAAGAGGACCAGGGTGGCTAGAGTTCGTTCGAAGGTGGACATCGCTAAAGCGTACGATGGCAGACCTCGAGGCGCACCGAACAGCGCGTTAACTTTTTCGCTGATTCTCCAAAATAAACTGGGAGATAAGATCGCTTGAGATGGTGGACAGATCGGGGGGGAAGGTCACCGCGATGGTGTTCGACTGCTCTCCGGGGGCGCAGCGAACCACGAAGGCGCGGACCTGTAAGGGGAAGTTCCAAGACAGTATGCGGATTTGGATCTCTTCGCCTTTATGGAAAGTCGCATTGCACTCCAAGGCCAGTCCACTCATCGAGATATCGAGAGTGTGCCCGGTAACCGGGTCGCCCAGTTCTGCTCCTCGGACAGGCCGAACTTCAGCCGGAAGCCGAAAGGAGATCCGCAGATGCTTTCGTGCACCCACATTTCGGATCTGGCTCTCCTCTTTCAAGGTCTTGGTGGGTGGGGCTACCAGAATCTCCTCTTTGATCCCCGGCTCGATCCGGAGCACGGGACAGTCGTAGGTGATCGTCTCGTCGTCTTCCATCAAGACCAGACTCAGGAGTTTCCCTTTCTCGGCGGGCACCGGCTCTTCATCGCTCTTGGTCCGCATAACCCAGATCCCTTCGAGATCCAGGCGGGTTATCTCGACGTCCCAGGCCTTGGGTCGTCCCTGCAGGTTTTCCGGGACAGCTTTAAGCTTCAGTCCCACCTCGAGCCGATTCGGAATGTCAAGATTCTTCGGCGCGGTCGTCTGGCTGTGGGACGGAGCCTCCGAGACCGGGCGCTCGGCTTCGCCTTTCGGGCTATCTTGGGTGCCTGAGGTTCGCTCCGAGCGTCCTTTATTGAACAGCTTATTGAGAAGTCTATTAAGCAAAGCAGAGCCGCCTCTCCCGTAGGGGGGTGGACTCTACACTACAGCCGCGATGGGGCATCTTGAGGCCATACATGAGATTTAGTTGCGCCCTGTTCAACGTCGTTAATATTTCCTTACGGACCTTTCGACGTCGCTATTTCTCTCCGACTCGGAAGAGCGACTGGCCGGGTACCACGGTGTCTCCGGCTTCGACGGCGACCTCCTCGAGAACCCCACTAACCGGAGCGGTCACCTCGTTCTCCATTTTCATCGCTTCTAAAATCATAACGATCTGTCCCGCTTCCACTGTATCACCGGTCTCCGCGGCGAGTTTGATCACGACGCCGTTCATCGGCGCCTGCACTTCGCCTTTACCGGAGCCCTCACCGCCCCCCCCCAAGAGTCCCCCGATACGGGCGACCTGACGAGGACGACCTAGATAGAAAAAATCTGTTGTGCGAAGTGCGGGAGCTCCTTTTGAAAAACCGTGTCTCCGGCGCAGACCGGATGGGAGAACCTCGTGGAGGACACCCGCACCCAATTCGTAACGAATCTCGCGCTCCCCGTCTCGGGACTCGAGCTTCACGCTCAATCGCCTAGGGGAGGAAGAGGGCGAAGCGCTGTCTTCTACCAGCACCTGGGCCTCGGTCTGTTCGCTCTGCAGATGGTATCTCACCCAGGGCGTTTCTGCGACGAAAAGAGGGAAACCTCCCGTAGGGGGCAGTTCCCCACTGCCCGGGCCAACAGCGCTACCGAGCGCGATCGCTTCAGCTCGGAAGGGTCGGCGGCTCGAGGGCCTCCAGCGACTGTTTGGGATACCGATTCAAGACGAGGGGAGGTCCATCGGTGACGACCACCGTGTCCTCCACCCGACAGCCGGTCTCCCCTTCCCGATAGACACCCGGCTCGATGGTCACAACCTGACCGATCTGGAGGGTTTCGGTTCGCCCGCTTCTCAGGCTGGGTGACTCGTGGATGTCTAGTCCGACGCCGTGCCCTAGACTGTGAAGGAACAGCTCGGCGAGCCCTTCTTCCCGAAGAGCGCTGCGCGCGATCTCGTCGAGTCGACCGCACTCGATCCCTGGACGAACCGCATCCAGCGCCGCGCTTTGGGCTCGCCGGACGGCCCCGAGCATCCGCCGGTCTTCAGCGCCGAGCTCCCCGTACCAGATCGTTCGAGTCATATCCGAACAGTAGCCTCGGCACACGGTACCGAAGTCGATAGTGACGAGCTCCCCCTCCCCGATGACCCGAGCGCTCGCACCAGCGTGGGGCAGCGCCCCGTTTGGACCGGAAGCGACGATGGTGTCGAAGGATGTCCCCTCGCCTCCGGCTAGCAGAAGCTGGTACTCCAGCTCCGCTTTCAGCTCGAGCTCCCGACAGCCGAGAAAGGAGCGCTGCAGGGTCCGACTCAGTGCGAGGTCCGCGATCTCGGCGGCTCGTCGAAGGGCATCGACCTCGGTGGGGTCCTTGATCTCCCTGAGTTTTGCGACGGCTCCGTCCCAAGGATGGAAGGCCACCCCGCGCTCCGCTTCTTCACGCTGGTACTCCAAAAAGGTGTGGTAGAGCATCCGATCGGTTTCCAAGGCCACCGGCCCTCGGCCGCACTTTCCGAGCGCTGCGACCACCCCCTGAACGAAGGAGCCGTGCCCTTGGTGCTGGTAGCGAAAGAGCCGACAGTGGGGGGCTTCACGCTCGGCCTGGCTCCAGTAGCGGCCGTCGGTGACCAGACAGAGCTCATCTTCGGCCACTATCAGCGCTCCCTGACTGCCGCTAAAGCGGCAAAGATACCTCACGCTCTTCGGATTCGTGATGAGCGCCCGGGAGCAGCCCGTCTCTTCGAGGGCCTTCCGCAACGCCTCGGTCCTCGCAGTCAGATCCATCTCCATTCTCCTATGCCCTTTCGTCGAACTGGTCCGCTGAGTCGAAAAGATCGGTTCCACCGGTCGACCTCCAGCACTCCTCCCGGTAGCTTGAAGCGGTGAGGCGGTAGCACCCCCGAGTGCTCTAGAACGGCCGAAGCAGCACAGGCCCCCGAGCCGCACGCCTGGGTCGGGCCGGCTCCCCTTTCGTAGACCCGCAAGTGGAAAACGCCGTCCTGAGAGCGGCTCGCCAGGAATCCAGCGTTGATCCCGCCACTACCGAACAGGCGATGAGCAGCGCTCTGGGCCTCCCGACCTCGCTCGACCCAGTCCTCCGGGATGTCGGGATAGAGCGCGACATAGTGGGGGTTTCCGAAACCCAGTAGGTGTCCCCGAGCCCCAAGGATAGAGTCGAGGTCGGAGAAGGCCTCGAGGAGTTCGCTCCCCGGGAGGGGCTCTGGGGCACCGAGCGCGACCGCCGCGAACTCTTCGTTGTGGCCCCAGAGTCGCACCGTTCGCGAGCCGAGCTTCACCCGACTCTCCCGCCGACCCAGATGCGAGTAGAGCAAGGCGGCCAAGCAGCGCAGAGCGTTGCCGCACATCGCCGCCTCGGACCCATCGCTGTTCCAGATCTGGGCCTGTACGGGTAGGTCCTCCGTCGATTCGAGGAGGTAGAGGAACAGCCCGTCGACGCCCACATCAGCACAAACGCGCCGAGCGAGGTCCCCATCGAAGAGCAGCATCTCGGTCGGGTCCTCCACAGGGAAGAAGACAAAATCGTTACCGGTGCCGTCCCAGATCTCGAAGGGTCGACCCTGGAGTTCCGACAGGCTCGAGGCGCCGCCGTTTTCAGGAGCTCGCTCTCGGGGTCTCAATACCTAGGCCTAACGGGAAGCAGACTTGCGGTCCGGTGTGTCTTTGAAGGCCTGCTTCATAAAGTCTTCCGACATCGGCCTGGTGGGCGACACGGTGGTCACAGCGTGCTTGTAGATCATCTGGATCCTACCCTCTTGGTCTTCGAGGATGATGGTGAACTGATCGTAGCCTTTGACGCTCCCTTTGAGCTGTACCCCCTTGGCCAAGAAGATGATCACACCGACCCCCTCCTTCTTGAGTTGGGCCAGAAACGCGTCCTGTAGATTTAAAGCCATGTCGTCTCCTATCTGTATTTCCCAAACGGCTAATCGGGAGGCTTCCTCGCCTCCACACTCCTTTGTAGGCTCGCGGGAGCCGTCCACCGCCCCCCAAAAAAGGGAGCTCTCCTTTGACCTGAGCTTCGCGCAGCGATCCGGGCTCCTCTCCCAGGGGCTACGAGCCGCTCTGCTGGCGATGGCGATCGAGTATCTCGAGCGCGCGCTCCGATACCGAATCCCAGTCCTCCACCCGCTCGAGTGCGAGTCGAACACCTCGCGATCCCCTCAGTGCCCGCCTCATCCAGGTCCTTTGACGCTTCGCGAGAGCCGTCGTCTGACGGACGATCCTGTCTTTGGCCTCCGCTTCGCTCGCCCGGCCTTTAAGATAGTCGAGCACACTCCCGTAACCGATCGGCTGGCGGACCGCTAAGACGTCGAGCAGGCCTTTCTTCTCTAGTTCGAGCACCTCCTCTAGCCAGGGCTGCCACATAGCCTCGGCCCGGGCGACGATCCGATCCTTGAGAAGGTCGCGGTCCGGGTCGAGATACAGCCGCAGGGTTCGCGACGGCTCCCGCGGGTCTCGCCCCCCGGGAGCGACGGGGCCGCCTTGGGCTTGGGCTAGCTCGAGGGCTCGGTAGACCCTCCTC